>JALSQP010000001.1 GCA_026985375.1 Desulfurococcales archaeon
ATAGGAAGAAGTATGGTAGGCTCAAAAAGATTAAACTTGTCCCGCCACGGGATATAAGGCCTGCTTTTGAGGGAGATATAAAAAATCTCTATATAGTGATAAAGGAGCTGTACTCGAAGTCATATGCTGAGAGGCTCTTCTCCAAAGAACCTCTTGTCCTCTTGAACCGCGTTCAAGCCATCGATATGACCGATGAAGTAGTAGTTTCAGGCTATAGTATCGGCATAAGAGAATATGATATAATCGGGAGAAAATGGCTCTTCAAACCAATGTACTATGGAGTGAGGCTGTATGTAGAAGAAGAACTGGGGCCATATACAGAGGCCCAGAGAACAATCAAGCCCGACGAGTACCTCTATCCAGGAGACTATCGAGGAAGACCTCCGCCCAACTCGAGATGGGTACCTATTAAAGGGAAAAACAAATGGGTGTACGGTCTAGGCAAGAAGGCGGGACATAGAATATTGGTTGTTAAACGTTGGAGGATAAGTGGAAAACTAGGGTTCAATCCAAAGAAGGCAACGCTTCAAGACGCTTCCAGGCATAATAGAGTGTATCTTGAGGAAAAAGCATGCGAAGCAACGACGTTTCTTGAAAAACAATCGGGCTAGGACCTTCCGGGACATGCCACACTACACATGCCGCAACCAGTACAGTAGAGTGTCATATATACTAGCATAAGGAGTTCTCTCACATGCTTATCATCTATCTTTGATAATCTTGTTTTGAGACAATTGTTTTCCAGCTCTGCTACTTCATGACCATTTTTATGGATTGTTAATTTCCTATCGTTTATAGTGGCGTTTAACTCTATGATTTTAGTCAATGAGTACATTCTGTTGAGATGTATCAGCTTCTTGAAATATATCTCAGCAAGGTCTTCTCCCTATCTATAATGATTTTCTCGACATAGTGGTTGCCCGTGCACAAAATGATCACAAGTACCCTAAGTACCTGAAGTAACTAACCTATTGGGCACGGGTTTCCCTCTTGGTACTTCATCTAGGCTTGGTACTTCATCAGGGGCTACATTGGCGGGCACCACTAGGCCCGCCTTACAGGAGACTAGATATATCCTCCCGTCTCTGATGGCTACCATGCCGTCATCGAGGCGGGAGAACAAGTTTAAACAGGCAACATATTGGGCGTTGAAGGTGAACCCACATTTCCTACACTTAAATGTTTCTTTATCAATTCTGTTCCTCTTATCGATGTAACCACATACCGGACACGTAATTGATGATTTCCTAGCATCTACTTCGAGTACACTTAATTTTCTCTCCCAGAACTTGTAGTCAATGAATGCTATGAACTTGCGATACGGAAATGTTGATAACCTGTAGTTCAACTGCTTACTCTTCCTCTTACCGTTAAGTTTTAAGTCCCTGAGGTTCTCTCTAACCAAGTCGGCATCATATTCTCGTGCAATTTCTGCTAATAGCGTGATTATCTTCTTCACCCTATCCTCTACACGCTTCCTCTCACGACGACCATACTTAGCGAGAAGCTTATCACGTATTATTGGGTTCTCCACTTTCTCTTGTATGCTCTTCCTAATCCTCCTATAGTTCGTACGTATCCTTCTAATGTCATGTTTTATTGAGAACAACGTAGCTTTTTTCTTGTTATAGTCTATGAGTAAGCAGTCAACACTATCCTCATTAATATCTATGAATAGCTTATTCCTATGTTCTCTAACTTCAACGTTTCTACGTACCGTTAAGAGAAGGTAAATGTCTTCTCCATTGACTAGTATCTTTGAATTACCTAGCTTAGCATCCTTGAGCTCTCTCCTAGCGAACCCGTACTCCATTACCAAGAATCTAAGGTAAACACAGTTCCCCCTCGATATAGTTAGCGTTAGGAACCCGTGCTTTCTCTCAAGCTTATAAGTGTCAATGTGTAGTTCTATAACCCTGTTTTCCTCTACGCTTGGTGGTGAAGATGGTGATATCTTCTTCCTCTTCTTTTCTGGCAGCTTTTTCTACTTGTTTAGTAGCTTCCTGTAGCTACGGTACATTGCTAAAGCTCTCTTGTATGCTTCCTGAACAAACTTGTTATGCAGATAAGGATACTCCATTCTTAGAACACGGTAGCATAATTCATGTGCTCTCTTCCTACTACGTACATCGTTCTCAACGATAATGTCCAATGCTTCTCTTATCATTGACGTGTAGGTATCCAGAAGAGAGAGCACTTGGTTTTTATCGTTTCTTGTTAATGGTATGAGTTTAAGCTTAATTGTCTTCTCGATTGTCTTAATCATCGTTGCTTACTACCTCTTCTACAGCCTTTTTTATCTTCCTAAACTTCTGTGAACGCTTACCATAGATTCTAGCCGCAAAGCTAATCACAATAGCAACGAAATCTTCAATTAGCTCCTCCATATATCCTCTCTCTGTTTCTTCCACTACCTCTACTTTAACACCATGTGATTCAAAGTACCTCTTGAGGTACTCGAAACCGAACCTCGTTAACCTGTCCTTAAACTCTACTACGACTACATCTACCTGCCTAGATTCAACTATCTTAAAGAGCTTCTGTAAACCGTTTCTATCTTCCTTTAAACCACTAGCAACATCAGTTACTACATCAACGACCTTGTATCCCTTAGCGGAACAATAGCTTCTCAACCTCTCAACCTGTCTATCAAGATTACCTTCCTTCTTCTGTTTATGGGAGCTCACTCTAGCATAGATAACCGCTCTTACCTCAACTGATTTAACACCTGATAATATCCTTCTTACCTCACTCTCTGGTATCATCCAGAATCTGCCGACACGTATAGCATGTATTTTTCCTTCCTTAATCCACTTCTTAACACCACTAACACTAATGTTGAGAAGCTCAGCAACCTCCCTAGTACGGTAAAGTTTCTCACCCACCTCTAGTACCCCTAGTATTCTCTAGTATCTCTAGTAGCTAAACTAGCTTAAAAACCTTTACTCAGCAAATAGTTTATAGGGCCAGGCTTCTTCGATCCTAGCAAATGTAATGGATGCAGGAAATGCCTCTATTCGTGCCCATCAGCGAACAACCTGGTAAACTACGTATTCGCTTTAACTAATACCTAATACATCATGTATTCCACGAATTCTGCCGGGCTGGGAACGGATTGAAGACGCATACACTCTCCGCGTTTAACCTCAATATATGACTCTATTAATTCATTGGGAAACGTTGGTAGAAGATACTCATAATCAGATTCCAGCTCGTCAAGAGCTTCCCATAAGCTTCTCGGTAGTCTTCGTAACCCTAGCTCTCTTATTTCGCTCTCCGATAATTTGTACGCATTCTTCAGCAGAGGTGGCGGGGGCTCGATCTTTTTCTTAATCCCATCAAGTCCCGCGAGCACTATGGCCGTATAAGCAAGGTACGGATTTACCAGGGGATCTGGAGGCCTGTACTCTATTCTGAATGAGCCTTTATTCTTTGTTGAGGGGACACGTATGGCCGTGCTCCTATTGCCTAGTCCCCAGGCGAGAAGCGTTGGTGCTTCGTATCCCGGCACTAGTCTGCGGTAGCTGTTCACCGTTGGCGATACGATTGCGGACAAGCTTCTTCCATGCTCTAATATGCCTCCGATAAAGTATCTGGCTGTTCTGCTCAGCCCGTATTCTTCGCTGGGATCGTAGAATAGGTTCTCACCGTTACTCCATAGGCTAACATGTATATGCATACCTGATCCATTATCTCCGTAGAATGGCTTAGGGAGAAACAATGCTTTGAAGCCGTGGAGCCCAGCCACAGTCCGAGTGATTATCTTGAATAATACTGTGTAGTCTCCAAGCAGAACAGGGTCTAGAGCTGGACTGGTCACCTCCACCTGCCCAGTGGTTGCAACCTCATGATGGGATTTTACTGGATTATACCCTATTAGTTCCATGTAGTGAATAATATCGAGCCTTACATCCCGCACAGTGTCAAGTGGCTCCACGAGGAAGTATCCCTTTTTAACAGGTATTGCTCCACCTGTCTCTGGTGTCTCGACAACTCCTATTTTCACAGTCTGCTCTGACAGATCGATTGAAGCCATGATATACTTGACGAGAAAGAACTCTATTTCAACTCCCATACGCGCCTCTACTCCATTTTCTATCAATAATTTTCTTAGCTCCTCGGCAACTGCTCTAGGATCTTTCACATACCTGTCGCCTTGAGACGTGAATATGTTGGCGATACAGTACTTAATTCCGGATCTAAACGGGAACGAGTATAAATTATCTACGCATCTGAGCATGAGATCACTATTCTCGATCTTCTCAAAACCAATTACGCTACTGGCATCGAAGAAAACCCTGTCTCTAAATGGATCATTAACGTTTTTCTCAACACCTCTCACTATTCCAGCAAGATCGGTAAAAAGATATTTCACGATCATGCTTCCCACTTGGTGAGACTAGGATCCCGTGCGGAGGTTTTATAAGGATTTAGCATAATAATAGTGGACAATAAACAAAATATGACGGGGGTTTACCGTAAAATGTACGGAGAATTAATTGATGAACTAGATAAGCGTATACTAGAGCTATTACTGCAGGATTCCAGGAGAAGCACAAGATCAATAGCTAAAACGCTAAACAAGCCTGTTTCAACAGTGCATGATAGGATCAAAAGGCTTGAGAAGAAAGGAGTTATCAAGGAATATACTGTTGTCCTTAACGAAAAGGCTCTTGGCTACCAGATCAAGGCGTTAATACTCATTAATGTGGTCGGTCGACATATTGAGGAAGTGGAGAACGATCTGTCTAGATATGAGAATGTTCTAACCGTTCTAGATATAACTGGGGAGTTCGACGTTGCAATTATAGCTGTGTTTCATAGTATGGACGAGCTAGATAGATTTGTTAAGACTCTCCTGAAACACCCATATATCAGGCAGACGAGAACAAGCATAGCTTTCCGAACAGTAAAATCAGTGGTGAATCCGCCGCTTTAGCCTCTTTTCCTTTTCCTCTATTCAATCCATTTGAAGCCCTCTCTGTTGATCCGCTCCACGATATCCATTCCTCCCTCAGCCACTATTCTACCCTTGTAGAGTACGTAGACGTGGTTCGGCTCAACGTACTCCAGAACCTTAGGATAATGCGTTATTAACAGTACTGAGCGACTAGTTGAGATAAACTCCTTGATTATGTCCGCCACTATCCTTATCCCATCAACGTCGAGTCCACTATCAGGCTCATCCATGATAATGTACTTCGGCCTAAGAATCTTTGCCTGAAGGATCTCACTCCGCTTCTTCTCGCCGCCGCTGAAACCAACATTAACACCGCGCTCTAAATGCTCCCTGGACAAACCGATTAGCTCGGCCTCAGACACTATCCTGTCTTTTATGCTTGGGCATTCCTTTCCACCTAGTCTTTTCTTAATACCTATTTTCAGCACCTCTTCCAGCCTAACCCCGGGAATCTCGACCGGGTTTTGGAAAACTAGGAAGAGGCCTCGTAGAGCCCGTTCATCAGGTGGTAGACGAGTAATATCTTCGCCGTTAAGTATTATTCTACCCTTTGTGATTTTGTAGGATGGGTGGCCCATGAGTGCTAATGCTAGGCTTGTTTTTCCACTGCCGTTGGGCCCCATGATGACTCTGAGTTCACCTGGATGGGCCTCAATGTTTATTCCGTGCAAGATCTCCTTGTCTTTAACACTTACATGAAGGTCTATTATTTTCAA
>JALSQP010000002.1 GCA_026985375.1 Desulfurococcales archaeon
TATCCTTAGGCAACTCCAAGAATTTAGCGGCTGTTCTAGACATGTAGGGCGAATAACCGGTAGCTGGATCTATGTAAAGCTTCAATAACTTGTCAGGATGCTGTTTAACTAGCTCCTCTATTTCAATACCGCCGAGAGGAGATGCTAGGAACACATATTTTCTGGCGGTTCTATCTATCGTGATAGATAAGTAAAGTTCGCGCTCAAAATCAATCTTCTCCTCGATGAGGAGGTACTTTACTTCTTCCCCCCTTATCCTAGTATTAAATAGATTCTCTGCCTCCCTGGCGACCTCCTCTAGTGTCTCAGCAATCCTGATGCCCCCTGCCAATCCTCTTCTACCAACGAGTACTTGGGATTTGAGGACGACGGGAACCCCGATTTTCTTCGCGGCCTCTACAGCTTCATCGATATTTCTTGCTAGCATTCCATCGGGTACGGGGATGCCATAGTCCCTAACAATCTTCTTTGCCTCAAACTCGTAGAGCTTCAATTCCTAACACCAAGATATATTTCAACGCCCCAACCTATTACATAAATCCTTTATCTCCAGTCTACTGGACAAAATACTAAAGACTCTGTTTATTATCCGTGAATTAACATATCTACCATGAGGACGAAGACCACCGCTGAACGTCTTAGGTATGTGAAGGAGCTCATGAATTATTGTTTTAATCTTGTCATGGCATAGGAGACGATCGAAGTTCTCACTTATAATCTCAATAATATAGGCCGGCCTGCTCACAAGAGCCAGTTGCCATATCCTTGGAAAACCATGGATCCTAGCTATTGCCCCGCTCCTAGTATTGTAGCTTCTATAAACGAATACTCTAGCAGTATCTATATGGCTAAAATATTCTGGTATAGAGGACACTATGATATCCACGATCTCTTTGATTTTCTGGTCAGGAACGTATTTGATCCTAGCCATTTCTCACTTCCCACCAACGATCGACGATATAATGTCTATGGCTTCCCCCTCGGAACCAGGTATCTCAATTAACTGGTTGTAAGCAAAACCTATCTTCTTTTTATGTTTCTCCATTGACTTATTCCTTAGGATCAATCCTTCTTAAAGGATGGAGCGAGACCAACACATAAGCCCGAACAAGCGCGGCTACGGTTGCTTCTTGTAATAGGATTTCCTGATCTTTGAATCTTATTAGAAACCCCGTATGCTGGTGCCCATGAGGTATAGCAGCGATTATCTCGAGCACATCTTCGTTCCGGTATACTTTCAGATCCTCCCTTTTAGTCATTATAGTATCCTCTTCTCCATTTTAGCATTGTATAATAATGGATTTGCCTGGAATTAGTTTCTTTAGAAACAATAATTCTTGCGGTAACAGAAAAATTATGGCATATGTTTTGCCCAATAGATTAACAATACAGTTCAAAGTATCCACTATTTTGCTCTTGTCCCTACAGATAGTGTATTCCGAGAAAAGCATAACAGTCGTCTTTTTGTGTAATCTGTCAATGAATAATTTCCTAAATAATTTCTTCGTCTCCTTCCTTGGTATGGTTTGGATTAAAGTGTCTTTGCATATTTTAATTAGTTCGAGTATTACTAGTTCGTCGTAAATCTCCTTGTAATATGATAGCTCGTATAGGGCGTGCTCTTTTTCGCTTAAACTACTGGATCCCAATAGAGTTGAGATATTTTCAGTTATCTCGATTAAATGCTTGGGTTTACGCACGACTGCGGCTGACATTATTTTTAAAGTGTGCTGATCTCCCTGTTTTTATCATTTATGATAATGTGCAGGTTTATTTTCTCAAGATTTGATATGATTTTCTTAAGTATTTCCTGGCATCGAATAAGTATGTGCACTTGTTCTATTGTTATTACAGAATATATTAGGAGTGATTCCCGATGAAAAACTATTCTACTATAGTTATTGGTGGAATGGTCTCTTTCGTTACGGTATTCTTTAATTGTTTCTACTGTTCTATTCAGTGATTCATTCATTGTTTATCAGTCTTCTATAATCCATTCCTCAGGGTTTTTGAGTGCTTCAACACTTGTTTCGGATAATTGTTGATTGAACAATGTTCTATCATAGCATAGCCTGCTTCCCCGGCATGTGGTTTTCAGTGCTCCTGCAGCGATAGCATACATAAGTGCTTTACCCGGATCTTTCGAGTCCAGTATTACTGCGTTGAAGAATGCGTCGAAGGCGTCCCCTGCCCCGGTAGAGTCTACCGGGGGTCTAATAGGTTTTGTCACACCATAATATATGAGGCCTCCCGGTGTTATGACGAATGCTCCACCAGGCCCTTTCTTAACGACTATGTATTGGGGGCCTAGCCTAGCGATCTTATCTATGTTAGTGCCTCCTAGAGCTTTAGCTTCCCTCCTATTGACAAAGAGTATAGATAGATAAGGAATTACTTCACGTACTTCAGCTGGTTGCGATAGCGCGTAGTTGCCCGGATCATAGCTCACAAGTATTCCTAGCCCACTAGCTCTCTTAGCTATCTCCACTGCTATTGAGGGAGGAATACTTGCGAGGTGAACGATATTCGCCTTACTGATTAGTTGTCTTGGTATATCGTTGGGACTTAAGAACTCGTTTGCCCCTCGGTGTTTTATCATGATCTTCTCGCCATTCTTGCTAACTATAACCGATACGATGCCGGGGGGTCCTTGAACACGTTTAATATATGATGTATCCACGCCTATTCTCTCTAGATCCTCTAGAAGATAATCTATGAAGCCGATCTGCGAAGTGCTTGCAATAAGAGTGGCTCTGTGCCCATAATATGTAATAGCAACAGCATAATTGGTTGCCGAGCCTCCACAGGAGATTAACGCGTCGTCTGCGATCACGCTTTCATCTGGGCCGGGGAAAGATTGTACATACATAGATATGTCGATGTTAAGATTGCCCACACTGATATGTAAAGGCCTGTTTTTCCTCAAAACGATCAACCTCTTATCTTGGATATCCAATCACTTATTATGGCTGGCGTTATGTTCTTCTTGCCACGCTTCTCCATCTCTTCATCCCACTCGCGCAGTATCTTGACAGCCTCGTTTGCCACCTTTACAGCATCTTCAACACCAGCCTCCATAACGAATTCTTCCGTCTCCCTATTGGCTATTGCTGCGCATACAGCCCCTGCTCTTAACCCATAAATATTTGCTAGTGTGAATATCGTCGCCGCCTCCATCTCGAAGTTTAGTACATTCACTGAGCGAAGGAAATCAACCAATCCCTTCTTGAAAGGTGGGAGATAACCTTTCAACCCGGGCCTTTCTTGGCCCACATAGAAACTATCGGTGCTGGCTGTAATGCCTAGGTGGTATCTCACCCCGAGCTCCTCGGCAGCGGCTATTAAGGCCATGACAACATCTATGGATGCTAACGCCGGGTATTCTGGAATAACATATTCCTTGCTTGTCCCTTCTAGTCTAACAGCGGCGGTTGAGATTATCAGATCTCCCACCTGAATATATTTTTTGAGAGCACCTGTTGTCCCTACTCTGATAAATGTGTCTGCACCTATCCTGGCGAGTTCCTCGATCGCAATGGCGGTAGAAGGAGAACCTATTCCAGTACTAGTGGCTGAGATAAACACGCCCTTATAGTAGCCACTATATGTGAGGTATTCGCGGTGGGAGGCTACCTCCCATGATTTTTCCCAGTAAGAAGCAATCTTCTTCACACGGCTAGGGTCTCCGGGTAGAAGCACATATCTGCTGACATCGCCTGGTTTAGCCATTATATGGTATTGTCTCTTTGACTCATCCTCAGGAACGCTCGCGCTTTTCAGTTTTTTGCCCTCAAACATAATAGATCACCATTCATAACTGTAAAAATGTGTTTATGAATAAACTATTCTTGGTTTTTCTTAAACATACTGGTTGATCGTATGGTGATTCACTATATTTCTATTATTTTTGGCTTAAAGGTATCCTTGTCGAGGACCATGAACGTTGATTTACCTGTTAGATAACCACATACCTCGCCGGGATTGACTATTATTTTCCCCTTAATGATCCTATAGTCTAACCTGTGTGTATGACCGTAGAATACAGCATCTACATTTTCAGCCTGTGATAAGCTGTCAGCGATCATAGCGGTATGTTCTGGACCATCAAAACCGTGCATCACTAGTACCTTCTTGTTGAAGATTTCAATGATTGATGGACCGTTATATATTTCCCATCCAGCTTTACCAAGTATTTTGGACAGTAATATCTTGTCGCCATCATTGTTCCCAAAGACAAAAACTCCTCTTGTAACATCTTCAAGATTTTCAACTAAATAGCGGGCAGCAAAGGGGCTTATCATGTCACCCAAATGTATGATTATCTTATCGCCCTTGTATTTCGAGTTAATAATTTCCGCAAGCTTCTTTATAACAGGCATATTATCGTGTGTATCACTCAATACAATCAAATGCATGGACTTTTAGCACCTCTAATCAGGTTTTTATGAAGAGATTAA
Organism: Desulfurococcales archaeon; assembly: GCA_026985375.1. Classification (GTDB taxonomy): domain Archaea; phylum Thermoproteota; class Thermoprotei_A; order Sulfolobales; family Desulfurococcaceae; genus JAADCY01. The sequence goes on from JALSQP010000002.1 coordinate 4,458, forward strand.
TCCTATTATGGAAAAAATCACTCTACTTTGATCTCATATGTTTTCTTCTGCTTATCCTTGATTTTCTTTAGCCTGACCTCTAGAACGCCATTCTTGTAGTTTGCCTTGGCGCTCTCCGGATCAACTTCTGCTGGTAATTTTACCTCTTTATAGTACTTCCTCTTCTCGTCGCTTGCACTTATGATAAGTCTTCTCCTGTCGTCGGAAACCTCCACCTTTATGTTCTCCTTTTCGACGCCGGGTATCTCCGCTACCACAACTATCCCGTCATCGTTTTCAAATACGTCAACCAGTGGTTCACGCTCCTCGCTGATCTTAGGCTTTCCGCGTATTCGTTTTACATTACCGAATTCCTCGATTATCGGTTTCCCGTCAGGACCTATCGTTATTCTGAAACCGTATACGTAAGGCCCCATGATCTTGTACTCGCCTTCTTTGCCGAGCGATAGGGGCGTAAATGGTGAGAACTCTATCTCGTTGAAGAACCTGTAGAATTCTCTCTCGATCTCTCGGATGAACTCATCGATCATATTGAATATATCTCTGTACTCTCTATCCCTCCTTCTCTTATTCCAGTCCTCCATATAGATCACCTTAGCGCGTTTCTCCAATACAAAATAGGGTAAAAACCCACTAATTATACTATGGTTCTTAGGTGTAATGATATAATGAAGACTGATACTAGACCCCATATCATAGTATTTGTTACACAAACAATTGATGGCCGGATTGGATTTAGGGGGAAGAGAACAATCCTGAGTTCCTGTAGGGATTTGGAGAGAGTGCATTACCTACGAAGAAATGTCGACGCAGTAGTGGTTGGGGCTAATACAGTAGTGGTTGATGATCCCATTCTGGCCCCTAAGCCTTTAGGCACTGCTCGGAAGAAACCATATCGGGTGATTATTGACGGAAATCTAAAAATACCTTCAAGCGCTAAAGTATTAGATACAAGGATATTACCAACGATAATATTCACATCAGCAAAATTTATGGGGACTTCTAAAGCAAGAGAATTGTATGAAAACGGTATCATATTAGAGTTTCTCGAGCCCCTTGACGAAACGAATAGGATTGATCTCGCCGAAGCCTTCGAGGTGCTTTACAAGAAATATCATGTGAACAAAGTACTTGTACAAGGCGGTGGAAAATTGATCGGAGAACTTATCATCAAGGG
>JALSQP010000003.1 GCA_026985375.1 Desulfurococcales archaeon
AATATCCCATAATAGCTTTGTCCTTTCTCGTGGGAAAATTGTAACTTTGAATTTAATTAATAAACTAAGCTATTTCTCGCTTCACGGGGGATAGTTCTGGTTGATAATCTCTCCTTCAAGATTTAAGGGACTACTTTGAGCCATGGAACTCGCTTAAAGTCCTCATCGAAAGTAGCTATGGTGCTTATGCTGTAGTGTTTGCATGTTGCTGCTATTAGGGAGTCGTTGGGTAATAGTCCATGTTCTTTGATTATTTCGGATGCCAATTGCTTTATCTCTTCATTTATTTCTAGCTCATCGAAGTATTGTTGTAGAAATCTAATATAGTCCATTATTTTGTCGAATATGTCCTTGACTATTTCTGGATTTTTCTTTAATTCGTAGGCCCTTCTCCCAGTTAGAAGCTTGATTACAACAAATATGACTTCTGAGAAAACGATACTATTGATATAGCCCTGCACATCCCCGTAAAATATTGGTTCTAGGAGACTCTTAGCTACTGTGTCACCTGCAAAATATCTAATGATTACATTACTATCAATAAACACCGAACTCATCTTCAGCTTCCCTCAGAACATGCTTGAGAGTCTCCCTATCAACTCTTATGGAGCCAAACACTTTCTCCGCTAGTCGTGTTCTAATAAACTTGACAAGCAATACCTCGCCCTCAGGGAGGTCTAGCTTCTCTAGAGGCTTAAGAACCCCTTTCTCATATCTCACCTTGACAATCTTGGACAACCCCTACACCCATGTCAAGTATAGCTTCACGCACCAATTAGCCTTTCCCAGGCCTAGGTTTTTCCATATTATTCGCAATGGTATCCGTGGTGATAAGAATTTGAAAAGAACGTTTCCAATTGATGGTTCTTCTTTCTGGAAACATTCTTTAAATATCACAGGCCTTCGGAGCCGGAGGTCCTGTGTACTCGAGTTCCAGCGGCCTACTATAGTTTGGTGTTTCCTACATTTCTTGCAAGTAATATCTGATCTGATGAGTAACCAGCTATATAATGTTGTTGGGCGTGTATTATCTTAGTTTTCTTGCATGGAGTTTGTGATAAAATATGACCGTGTAGGCGGTATATTATATGTGGAGCTTAGAGACAATAGATTAGGAGGCTCGGATGAGGTTTGGCTATCTAATTGTCTTTGAGAGCACACGAATAACCTATGGGAGACGGTACAAAGTGATCGATTGGTATGGTTAAACGAAGATGTTTATCTCATAGATTATCTTTAAGCTATTTATTAAACATACACTAATACCTGGCCAAGAGATAGATCGTCGAAACAGCGACGGTTAAAACCATTATTGTCATCCCATATTTTAGAAACTCTCTGAAACTTATGTCATGCCCTAGCTTACTTGCTAGGCTGACAACAACAATGTTTGCTGATGCCCCAACCATAGTCCCGTTCCCGCCCAGGCATCCCCCGAGGCTCAGGCTCCAGTATAGTGGTAACGGGTTAATTCCAAGCGTCGCCGTTATAGATTTTATGACAGGGATCATGCTCATTACGAAGGGTATATTGTCTATGAATGCCGAGAGTAATGCGCTCACCCATGTTATAACGAGTATAAGGCCTGTTTTCGTAGTTGTTAGGCCCATTATGTTCATGGCTATCCAGTTGAGCAGCCCCATTCCCTGTACTCCCTGGATTATTATGAACATGGCCATGAAGAAAACAAGTGTTGTCCAGTCAATGAAATTCATTATATCTTCTATTAAGAGCTTCTTCCTCACAAAAACCATTAGGAGCCCAGCACCTATCATGGCAGGAACTGCTGGAGGGTACTTGAACACGTCTTCGAGGAAAAAGAGCATGATAACAATGGCCAGTATTGCGATGGCTCGCCGGAGAAGCTTCTCGTCAAGCCCCTCCTGTATTAGTCTGAGCTTCTTATATAATACTTCATCGTCTAAGTGCTTTAGTTTTTCACAGTATTCGCGATACCATTTCCGGAATAAATAGGGAAGTATTATTGTAAAAACTACGAGGTTTATGAAAACTATGGGTGTTAGATTATATATGAACTGCATAAACCCTATGTTCGCCATACTGCCTATCAGTATATTTGGCGGATCTCCTACTAGTGTCGCGGTTCCACCAATGTTACTTGCAAAAACTATTCCTAGGAGGGCCGGAACAGGGGTGACGCCGACCTCCTCGAACACATCGATAATGACGGGTGCTATGAGAAGAACTGTTGTCACGTTATCTATAAAAGCACTCACAATACCGGTCAGTATGAGAAGGATGAAGAGAAGCCTATAGGGCTTGTTCTTGAAGCTCATAACCAGCCGTAATGCCATGTATTCGAAGAGACCCGTTTTTCCGAGAATACCAACTATGATCATCATGTTCATTAGCAAGAGAATGGTATCTATATCGATGCCGTTCAACATATCTGTGTACTCCATAAAGTGGAAAACGAGGTTAAGGATAAGAACTATGCCGGCAACAAGTATTGCGGCGGCTGTGCGGTGCATTACCTCGAATGTCAGGAGACCATAGAGGAAGACTAGAACCAGTACCCCCATGATTATGTGTATCACTTCTTCAGCAGCTCCTACCCTATTATAGTGGGCGCTGATACGTTGTTGCTAAGGCACTAATTATTTCATTTATTATTAGAATAAATTCGTTGTGGAATAGTTAGCATATATTATTCTTAGGAATAACACTGATTATTTTTATGTGGTAGAGTACATATTATTTACTAATTATATTAAGGAGAGTATGTATGTCGTGAAATCAAACTTATATTCTTTTCTTTAGGATTAACCTGTTAGAGTTACCTTCTTTGACTATATCTAAAAAACCGAGCCTAGAGAGCTTCTTGACCCTTCTCCATAGAGTGGCTTTAGGGATGCCCAGGATCTTCTGGAGCTCGCCCTGCATTATCGTGCCTCCAGCCTTCTTTATCTCATCGAGAATCATTTTGTCCGTCTTATCAAGTATGTCTGGGGTGTTTGTTGCTCTCATTTTTTTGAAATAATATATCGTTGCACCGATCACAGCTACAGCAATAATGGTTGCCACGATGTACATTGCTGACGATGATGCAACAGGTTGTACGGGTAATGCGCCTATGTTCCGGCTGGTCGTCTGAACCGGTGATCTTGTAGATATTGTTTGTTGTGGTTGGGTTGTGGTAGTTATTCCGCCAGTCCTAGGCGTGCCTGTGTTACTGGGCTTGGTGACAGTGTATTTTATAGTGGCTGGGGGTAGGATCACCATCACTAGTTTACCATCTATGTTCTTGACGCTGATGATTTTGCTGGGTATGTCTAGGAGCACAATATTGGGTGTTACAACTAGTTTTACGGGTGCTCCTATATCATTTATATTGAACTCGAGATAGTTGTCTGTGCTGGTAATGTTCCCGATGTACTGTATCTGGATGGAGCCATTTAATGTGGTCGCTATATATATTGTTTTGTTTACATATATTGATGCAACCTCTTTTCCATTGAGCGTAGCGGTCAAGGTCGAGATGATCGGGTCAACCGGGGCCGGGTACTTATTGAGACCCGAAGCAGCAGTACCGTTGATCACAACTTTGACTACACCGTCATTATTGATTATTATTTCTGCACTATAGCTCTGTTGCGCAATAGCCTGCGGCAGGGTTGCCATAAGCAACCCTAAAACGATCACTACATGGATAACTAGTGTTGAATGTCTAAATAGCAAGTTTTGAATTCACCCCCAAAAACACGATATTTCTTAGCATGGATAATAAGTATCGGTATTTATAGCATTACCGGGTTTCACGGGTTTCACGGCGGGTTTCACGGGGATTCTTATATGGTTTTGAACAGAGAGGAATGGAATGAGGTGAGAGGGGTGAAGTATGTGAATAAGCTACTGGGATCAATTATGGTCATAGCGCTTATAACGTTATCCCTGCTCCCAGCCACTACCTTGGCATGGGCAGCCGGGACCCAGTCGTCGGGGCAGACATGGGCCGAGCCCACTGTAAATGTGACTATGCTCAGGAGCCAGGCAGTGCTCTTAAAGATAATGATTGAGAGAACCTATGGGTCGCTCAACGCTTCAATCATACCAGAAGACCTGAGGAACAAAGTTGAAGCACTAATCAGTATCTCGACCGAGAAGATAAGAAGTATGGCGGTTGATCAGCTTGAGAAACTGGTTTCAGAGGAGAACACCGTATACCATGAGTTGACAAGCATCTTAGAAAAGACCGCACCATCAAACGTTACCATAACCGTGATCAAAACTATCGTCAACCAGATAATCATGAGCCTCAACAAGACCCTGGCCGCGCATGATAAGGAGCTCGTACACGAGCTATATATTAATATAACAAAGGTAATAGAAACCGGGAATACCGTGAAGATCATAAGCGTCGTGAAAGAAGTAGATAATATAGCGAAGATCATGCATGCCCGGAAATTCGCTGAAACCGTGGAATTAATGTCTCTGCAAGCAGTAAACACGACTATCACGACGAAGAACCTAGAAGAAGCATATAAGCTCATGATCAAGGCTCTACATGAGCTAAACAAAACAGTCGACATACTAAGAATAATCAAGCAGAGCCTACCACCAAGCAATATGACGAAGGAAATAGGCGTGTCAATAGACCTAGCACTAACGCATGCAAGCCAGGCAATGAAACTTCTCGAACAAACAATACCAATAATAAAAGTCTATGTTGAGGCAAATGTGACGATCAATACCACTACTGTGAAGAAGGCCGTGGAGAGAACTGTTAACGCGACACTACAAGAGATAATGGCTAGGCTGAGGAGCCTGAACAAGACCCTTGCGAGGCTTCGCGAAGAAGCAACTAAGACCAACAACACCAGGCTACTCGGACTAGTCAATAAGACCATGGAGCAGTACAGGATAATGGTTAATCTAACCATCAGAGCGGAAGAGATGATCAAGAGCGGCAATCTCGCGGGGGCACTCAAATTAATGGCCGAGATAAAGACGTTGCTACACGAAGCATGGAGCACACTTGAGAAAAGCGCAACCAAGTACATGATCGAGAACATCAGTGAGAAGCTCAAAGAGCTTAAGATGAGGATAGAGGAAGCTGAGAGTCATCTAAACAAAGTATTGGAGGAAGCTAAGAAGTGCGGTTGTAGCGAAGCACTAAACATGACCAAGCAGGCAGCGAGGATGCTTGGAGAGGCCAAGAAGCTATACAATGAGCTCGAGAAGATGGCTGAGAATGGGGAAATAAATGTCACAATAATGGTGCGGACTATCGACAGGATCGACTCGATAATAATACAGATAAACATCACCATTTCTACAGCTGAAGGTGTAATCGAGACTGTCAAGAAGATCAAAATAGACATTGAGAAAGAGATCAATGATACTATCAAAACATTGAAAGAGCTCAACAAAACACTGGTCAGTCTTATGAAGATGGCGCAGAAGATCAATGCGACGCAGGCTGAGAAAATAATTACCGAACTAAATAAGACACTTCAGCAGGCATTGAGAATGGTTGAAGAAGCAAATAAGACTCTCCAGCAAGGCAATGTAACAGATGCAGCAAAGATTCTCAAAATGGTCAAGGACATGATAAAGAAGATCGAGAAAAAGATG
>JALSQP010000004.1 GCA_026985375.1 Desulfurococcales archaeon
TATTCTCTCCCGTCTAATAGCAGACATTGATCTCTCAAAATCTATGCTCATAAAAGTCTTCAGGAAAAAAAGTTAGCTATCCAAGGCATTGGGGAGCATCTTCCCTCTGTGATGAGTCTATCGTACAACCATCAAAGTCTGCAACCTACGGGCTACCAATAACACCATTCAGAAAATAAAACACAATGATTATTCTTTCTTGTGTATCGAGATGTAAAGAAACTGTTTGTTGGATTTAAAGATGAAGTTTTGATCAGCTCTAAATATATTCTCATCTTCTGTGAACAATTAGACTTTATACAGTATTTTATACCAAAACATAGATTCTATAGACATAGACACCATCTAAATGGTGACGCTGATGGCGTTCTATGATCGTCTAGTAGTAAACATAAAACAACTATATGATCCTTCTTTGGTGGAGGTTATCGATGCCTGTATTTGTCTCAGGTATACATATGTTTTGACAAGAATTGAGAGAAAAGGGTATCTTGGTTTGTCGCACACTTTTGTTGATCATCTTCGTAGGAGAGGCCCAAGCGTTACACTTGTTGATCCGGCTCGTCTAACGGATTATGTCTTGTCACGTGATCCTTATGAGCGACAACTTGGAATTGCGTTGCTTAATGCATATTCTCAGTACTTCTACGATAAGACAGGCATCATTGATCTGAGCGGTGATGTTGATGCGTCGGATGCACTAGATATTAACGATCGCGACATGGTCTTGTTTATTGGCGATATTAGGCCATTGGTTGAGCGCGTTCGGGAGCGGACTAGGGAGGTCCTTATCCTTGAGGACGATCTATGTAGGAGGAGCGATTCGTTGCCAGGAACATATGTATCGCTCATAGGGAATCGTGCCGACATAGTGTTCATTACGGGCTCCGCACTGGTTAATGGGTCGTTAGACTATGTAGTGGGGATGACCAGAAGAGCTAGAGAGAAAGTGCTTGTAGGCCCGACAGCTCAGCTCCATCCGAGTTTTCTCAAGGGGACAGGGATTACTCGTATAGCGGGATGCTATGTCTTTGATCCCGAGAAAGTCATTGGTGGCTTGAAGCTGGGTTACGGTACTAGGTGGATACTCCGTTATAGTAGAAAGTTTGTCGTAGATGTACCTGGTTAAGCTAAGTGTGGCTTCTGGTATCCTTTCGCGACATAGTAGAAGGTTACGGCGAGGAATACTATTAATGGTAGTCCGAATAAATATACTGCTATTCCGGCTGGCAGAATATGGCGTCCCTGCAGATTATAGTATATCGTATCCGCTAGCGCTAGAGATACAACTACGTTGACGTATGCTAGGAACACGAACATGGCATCCACGGTCTTCATTATAGCGTCCCACTTCATGTAGGGCTTGTAAAAGGCCTCCGGCTTTCTGAGACCTAGATAAGAAAGAAAGAAGGTTATGCCGACGAGCACCAGTATCGCTAGAATACTTGTAAGCAGTAGGGCATCCTTAGTCATGAATCCATTAGGCTGTCCTCCTGGGCCGAAATGCGACGCCACTTTATCCGGGAGAAGAGGATATGATAGAACTATATATGATATAGAGGACACATATGCAATGAGGCTTATAATTACAGCCGGAATAGCTGTCCTGAATCCTTTACTGAATTCGATTCCCCTGGTCTCCTGCGGCGTCTTGAGACTCTCTCGCTCGGCCTCGCGCTCAGCCATGAACACTATTATGAGGAGTATCGCGAGATAGGGTAGCGGAGATACCATGATAAGTAATATGTCGTTGAACCACATCGATATAATGTAGAGTATTAGTGCATAGATTATCGATGCTATTCCTGTAATTATATTGTACTTTCGCCATAGCCTCTTCGACACATATGCGTAGCCTATTCTTAATCCTATAAATGGTATGACCTTACCATATATGCCAATCAGTATTGTTACTAAACCAGCTATCACAAATATAGCCACGTATATTTCAAGAACTAGACCTACTTGATCCGTCATGGTGTATCACCACGAAGTATTCTATTTATGATCTCTCCTTCTTTGAGAGCTTCACTAATTATTTCTTCGACGAGTTCTTCATCTTTAGTTTTTATACGATAATACTTCTTCATCGGATATCCTGATGATGCCACCCAGTAGCTCTCGATCAAACCAAGTTTTTCCAACTTCTTGAGTGTATCGTATATTGTGCTCTCGCTAGGCCTTAGTAGTCCATCGGATAATTCCTCGATCTTCTTCCTTATATTATAGCCGTGTATTGGCCCGTATTTATGGATGATGCTGAGTACTATTAGCTTGTATAGTCCTAGCCGCAGGTCTCTCAGTATTCTCTGCTTGATTTTCTCCCTATCCATCCTGATCACTGTTGGGACAGAGCTTATATACTGGGTGTTTGAAATAATACCTCTGACTCCGAGGTAACAGTCTGTGATCAAGGTGTAATAAGGCTTGCCCACGCTTGTAGTAGAAGTGAACGACCTGCAAAAGGTATATCCCGGCGGAAAGAAAGCACTGAAAGGCCTTAGCTTCACCGTGAGGGAAAGAGAGATATATGGGCTGATAGGCCCGAATGGGGCCGGGAAGACAACAACCCTCAGAATACTCGCTACTATTCTCGAGCCGACAAGCGGGACGGCAAGGATCTACGGCTACGATGTGAAGAGCGAGCCAGAGAAAGTCAGAAGACTCATAGCTTATCTCCCCGAAGAAGCAGGGGCCTACAAGTACTTGACAGGCCTAGAGTTCTTGGACTTCATAGCCTCATTCTACGCTGAGGACGAGCAAGCGAAGAGGAAGATGATCCAGGAGGCATGGAAGATCAGCGGTCTCGGGATAAGGATCAAGGACAAGATCAAGACTTACAGCAAGGGAATGCTGAGAAGACTCTTAATTGCCAAGACGCTCATGATACATCCAAAACTAGCAATCTTGGATGAGCCCACAAGCGGACTCGACGTGATAAACTCGACGAGAATAAGGAGAATCATCAAGAAATACGCGAAAGAATACGGCGTAACAGTCTTGTTGAGCAGCCACAACATGCTGGAGGTGGAGTATCTCTGCGATCGTGTCGGCATAATACATGAGGGCCGCGTTGTCGCCGAGGGCTCTCCAGCTGAGCTCAAGAAAAAGTATGAAGCAGAGAACCTAGAGGATGTTTTCACAAAGATCGTAGGAGGCGAAGAGATATGAGGAGCGCGTTCTTAACCATGTTCATTAAGGAGATAAAGAGCATTATCCGTGATCCCAAGATACTCATAACTATGATTATTGTTCCAATAGTCCTAACGGGATTAATGTACGGTATCATGGGGGCGATGACGACACAGGCCGTGAAGCAAGCGATGAAGCCGGGCGGAGAAATACTATTGGTTGATCTAGATCATGGATATTGGGCAGAGAACTTCACCAATTACTTAGCGAGCCATAAATATACTGTGATCAAATACAACGATATAGACTCTGCCATAAAGAACTACGATACTGCCTTATGCATCCTCGTTATCCCGAAAGGGTTCTCCGAAAACCTGACCAGAGGCTACAGGGCATATCTCAAGATATACTATAAGATCAGGGGAATCAGCTTCACAAGTATGATGACGGGATACAAGATATACGGAGTGATAGGCCAGTACTCCGATATGATATCAAAGCATATCCTTGAGAAAGCCGGACTATCACCGGAGTACGTGTCTTCTCCTGTGAACAGTACAAGCAATATTGTCATTGGGAACACCATCATAAAGAATATTGACCCATCCCAAGTGACTGGGCCGCTCCTTATATTAGGTCTCTTCATACCCTTGATAATAGGCTTGCTCGCGGGCTTTGTAGCCCAGTTATCTGCTACGAGTATCGCCGTTGAGAAAGAAGAAAAAATGCTGGAAACTCTACTAACCCTCCCTCTCAGCCGGTTCAGCCTTATCGCCGCCAAAGTCGCCGCCGCATTCATAGTTAGCCTGATAGGTGGTGGAGCCTACTTCGTCATAATGGCTTGGTACTTCTCCCAGATATCAAGTCTTGGACCAGCAAACAATAATGCATCATCAATCGCTTTATCAGCGCTAATGAAAGCAGTTGGAATACAGACCCCAATATTACTGATCGTGGCTGGTTTCGGCACGCTCTTCTTAGCTCTTGGAATAGCAATCCTTCTGGCAATGTTTGTAGATGATGTCAGGAGCGCTCAGATAATCAGCGGGTACATAATTGCACCATTGATGCTGTCAATCTTCATCGGCTTATTCCTGGATATAACAAGCATGAGTCCTATACAGCAGACAGCCATAGCGGTAATTCCGTTTGTGAATCTCGTATTCATACTTAATCTCGGCCTGACTGGTAATGTTACCGCTCAGCTAGTGGTTGCCTTCTCCTCATGGGCTTACGCCATTATAGTACTCTATGTCGCATCAAGGATCATAGGGACAGAGAAGATCTTCACCATGAAGCTGTTCAAGAGAAAGAGAAGAACCTCCTATAGTTTCCACCTTTTAACCAGGTAGCAAAACTTGTTTTTAATCCAAAGCCAACCTATTTTTATCCCGGTGTACATGTATTGACGCGACTGTTGCCAATAATCTTGTTAGTGATCATGCTGTCGCACCAATTAATACTGCCTAGCACTGTCCAAGCCCAGCCGATCTCACCGCCTGGCTCATACTTTCTCCAGAAAATACATGGAATAAGTATTAATGCTACTGAAGGTCATGGCTACGTAGTCAGGTCAAATAATACATATTATATTATAATAGGCTCCAAGAACCAAGTCATAATATATGATCCTATATCAGACAAGCTAGTCTATAATCTAACCACAAGAAGTCACGTGAACTTCACAATAGGATTTAACAATACTGCTCCTGCACTACTAATTATAACATACACTCAAGACAACGGAACTATTTATGCAAGACCATATCTATGGATAAACGGTACTGGTTATGTAGGCAGAGAGATACGCATACCTAGCGGGTACATGTTATCGAGAGGGTTCGAGTTAGTTAATGACACGATAGTTTATTATTTCTATCGACTTGATATTCTCGAGGGCAACTTCTCAACAATAATACTTGAGTGGAGCCTTAAGAACAACAACACCGAGATAATATTCGATGAAGGCACAGCGTACCTAGCGGTTAACGCCTCTGTACCAACAATAAACCCGAAGATAGAAACACCCACATTAATGCAGGGTTCGACGGAAACAATTGTTGTCCACGAAGACGCGGTCAGGGCACGTTTTATCTCAAGGATCAGCCTATCTTATAGCAACTATAAGGCGGGCCTGACATTAACAAATACTCTTCCTGTCAAGACCATCCTGATTGATCATGGCAACAAAGTATTGGCCCTGATTATTGAGAAGACATTATCGCTTCTAGGCAGAGAAGCATACGAAGTTCATGCATACCTTATGGGCGTTTATCGTGAGCTCTACGAGAAAAGCCTTATTCGCTCAACAGATATTCTGGTATCACTGGATAAACTCCTCATAATCGACCCCACGGGAAATATTAAAATATGTGACATTGTTACCGGAGATCTCTGGCGATCAGTGAAGTTAGCGGGTAC
>JALSQP010000005.1 GCA_026985375.1 Desulfurococcales archaeon
AGGCGTAGGGAAGAATTCTGGAGCTCCAGCCCTGTCTATAGGGCTATATACGAGAAGATGAAGAATCAGGGATATCATTTCATCGCTACACTCGGTGTTGTTAAGAGATGTCACTGGACACGTGAAGCCCTAGTGAACAAGAGGTTCTGCTACAAATGCCTCTGGTACGGGATCGAGAGCCACAGATGTATACAGATGAGCCCGTTAGCAGCTTGGTGCTGGCTTAGATGCATGCATTGTTGGAGACTACAGCCTGAAGACATAGGAATGCATTGGGACGAGACAAGACCTCCAGTAATCGATGAACCAGAAATTATCGTTGAAGAAAGCATTAAGGTGCAGAAACAGATCGTATCAGGATATAAGGGCAATCCACGTGTCGATCCAAAGATGTACGAGGAAGCAATGAACCCGAAACACGTAGCGATAAGCCTGACAGGTGAGCCAACACTATATCCGCGTCTGGGAGAACTAATCAAAGAATACCATAGACGAGGCATGACGACCTTCCTCGTAACGCATGGTGTACGGCCAGATATTTTGGCTAGCCTTGAAGAGGAGCCCTCCCAGCTCTATATAAGCCTAGAAGCATGGAATAAAGAGAAATTCATGGAGTTCAACAGACCCATAGTCCCGAGAGCATGGGAACTAGTAATGGAGACTCTGAAGCTTTTCTCAAGCTTCTCCTGCCCGACTGTTTACAGGTTAACAATTATTAAGGGATTCAATGACTCCGAAAAGGCTTTGAATGGCTTCGCAAAACTGATCGAGATCGGTAATCCGACATATGTAGAAGTAAAAGCATACATGTATGTTGGCTCGAGCAGAACAAGACTGCAACCGTCCAATATGCCGAAGCACGAAGAAATAAGAAGTATAGGCAAGAGACTGGCCGAGCTAACAGGCTATATGATGCTCAGCGAAAGCGTGCCGAGCAGAATAGTGTTGCTAAGCAGGATTAAACATCCGAAGAGGCATGGCAAAGGCTGTCCGGACGGTGTCGAGCATCCGGAGAAGTATGCTCCTGTAATAACGCATGAATACGAGGAGATGGCTGGTCAATAAGGTGAAATCGGGCATTAACTAAAAGGTGCAAATCTCTAGATTTTTATATATAATCAATGATCATTTTTCATAACGAGTATAGAAAATTTTGGTGACAAAATTTGGATATTAGCATACGTAAAATGATAGATTTGATTACAAAAGGTGATAAAGCAGAGCTGAAACGATTCATCCAAATGTACTCGAGGAACAGGATCGAAAGGTCTTTTTACACCCTAGAGGAAATAGCGATATCGCTTCTCCACTACATTAGGGGATACACTCCCCAACGCATAGCAGAGATCCTAGGTATGAGCAGGAGCAATGTGTATGCAGTGCTAAAAAGATTTTCACAGAAATACGAGAAAGCGGTGAACACGATCAACCTGTATGAAGCTATAACAAACGTTATCTACATAACGGTAAAGAAAGGAGAACCTTTGGACGAGGTGGCAAGAAGGATATACTCAGTAGCAGATAAGAAAAAGATAAAGATCCCGTTCAGAGGCTTAGAGCTAATAAATATGCTCGAGCGCCGAGACATTGTTGATGAAAGGTTTAGATTTAAGGATAATTATCGGCTAATATTGTTACCAAACATCGATATAATAGTCGAGAAGATATAGCACACTTTTTGTTAAAACATTCATACGACTAGCAACAATAGATCATTTACCTTTCTTCGGCTCTGCAGTATTTTTCATCAAATGATTCATAACCTATATACTCACATACCCTGATCAAGCCAATATAGGTATGCAAAGTGAAGGTTATAGCTTTGATCTTATCAATGCCTTGAAGAAGTGCTTTACATGTTCTCTTGTGTCCATCTACAACGTATTTTGAGCCTAAATAATCATACACAAGTATTGGTAATGATGAATGCATCTCATCATGTATTCCCAGTATTTCCGATGGAGGCTGTGTCGGCCTCAGAATTTTAATTAGCGGTTTCTCCCTCCATATCCTCGCGATTATGCCATGCATCTTCTCGAGGAAAACGATCGTGTTAACCATGTGTCTGAGGGGCAGGATCTCCTCTGGTGTACCGGAGGGAGGATTGATGACCTCAGTTATACATAAAGGGTTGCTTATTTTAGGCTTATATGCTGGAACATGGATAAGATGTGCTGGGAGCTTTTTTCTAAGCCATATGTGTACTCGAGCTCTATGATGGCCATCTAGAATATAATATTCTCCTCTGCTATTGTATATGACTATTACTGGTACATCGTATTTTTTGAAGAGAACCAAGTACAAGACTAATCCGAGCTTGTCCGATTCTAGGACAGGTTGTGTTGCATATAGGTTAAATGGATCTAATTCTTTGATACCGGTATACTTTATACCGTTGTATCTCATTCCAAGGAGATCTATGATTTCATGGAGTTTCTTGATAGAATCTTTATATGTTGATAAATGTAGATGTGAAGGTAGGTTGCGTATTATTTCCTCATACGAGCCGGTACTCTTTTCCTGCATAGAGTATTACTCTCGCATCCCGCTTCATTTCCTCTAGTAATGTCTTCTCGAGAGGGGGTAGTTTCTCGGCTTCTCGGATAGATAATGGAAATTTCTTAATGAATTCTTCATAGTATTTCTTATCTACCGCAAGTCTACCCACGACTTCAATATGTCCTTGGTAGACTAGTGTGTTAAACATAGATCCTAGCACATTCATTGCCTCGTTGATATACATAATTGGTTTTGGTAAAACTTTCTCTTCTTTTTCGTTCTTCTTTTTCCTGGTTCTCTGGGTTTTTGCTTTCTTTAGTTCCTCTCTGATTTTATTGAGCTCTTTTCTAAGACCAGCTATTTGTTCCTCTATCCTCATGATCTCTTTTTCGATCTGTCGTATCTTCTCTTCAAGATTCGTTAAGGGTTCTTCCGTAGTTTTTGGATATATTGTTTTGTACTCTTGTGCTTTAATATCGGCTTCTACTTCTTGTTCTTTGGGCAAAATAATCTCATATATAGCTTCTTTGCTTCGGGCCTCAATAGAGACTTCTTCAACGCTCTCTTCTCTGGGTTCACCAAACTTGTTAACAAACCATTCTCCCTTATCTGTCAGTATGTATCCTTTTCCTGCTTTCTCGATGTAGCCATTATTTCGTAGCCTGTAGACAACAGTTCTTGCGAGTGACATGGATATCCCTAGAGTTGTGGCAATATCTTTTATTGTAGCGCCGCTGTATTCTCTTAGGAACTCGAGTATTCTTAGCATTAGCGTTTTCTTGGGCACTTTCTCATCCCTGATCAAATTATTATGTTTTTGAGCAGTAATAATCTGTCGTGTGGGAGCGGAATTGTTATAAGGATTTTTTGCGATAACTGTGTTAGGCATGCCTAACAAATGTTACATGGTGTAGATTATGTCGCAGGGATTATTCGATGAAGAAACGACAAGTGCACTAAGATCAATATTCAGACAGATGAAAAAAGAACTCATTGATGTACTGGTAGTAGATGATCCAATGGCTCCATCCAGTGGGACCCCTAGTTGTGCCACATGTAAAGAAGCAAAGATCCTTGCAGAGGAACTTGAAAGGATCAGTGGGGGCAAGCTGAAGTTCCATGTAATTGGGAAGAAAAGTCCAGAAGCAAAACTACTGAAGCCTAGATATCTTCCTGCATTCATTTATGATACGCCGAAGAGAAATATAAGGTACTACGGATTGCCGAGCGGGCAAGAATTTGCACCATTCATATACATTCATCGATATGTTGATTGGGGTAATGTGAAGCTATCGGAGAATGTGATCAAAATAGTTAAAGAAATAGATGTTTCTCTCCATATAAAGATATTTGTAACTCCTGAGTGTCCATATTGTCCACTTGTCGTCGATCAGTTCAATCAGCTCGGCCTAGTAAACGGCAAACTAATTGTTGAAACCATAGAAGCCATGGAAAACCCGCGTGAAGCAGATATCTATGGTGTATCATACGTACCCGATGTGGTAGTAACGGATCCTTCAGAATACGACACCTATGGTGCGCCGCCAGTAGAACGAATAAACGGATATCTACCAGCTGAGCAGACAGTATTATTCCTTAAATCAGCCGCAGAGAAAATAGCCTCTAAGTTGAGGCGTTAATGGAATTGTCATCTATACCAACATGTAGAAAATACAATCTCAGTAGGAGAGCGGAGGAGTATCTTGAATTAATACATGTTATGCTGAAAAACGGGGAGAAGCCAAGGATCAGGGAGATCGCGCGCCGTCTAGGCGTTAAGCCTAGCAGTGTTGTAGAATACCTCAGGAGACTGGAAAGCAAAGGATACATTATATATGAAAAAGGCGGAAACATATACCTAACAGAGAAAGGCCTCAAGTATGCGGAATCTATCTACGAGAGACACAAAATACTTACTAGATTCCTAGAACTTCTCGGAGTCCCACATGATATAGCTGAGGAGGATGCATGTTATATCGAGCACGGTATACATGATATAACACTTGAAAAAATAATTAGATTCATCAAGAAATGTGGTAATTTCCTTGATGAGATCAATGGGAAATGAAACGCTAGGTCTTCTTACTACTGAAAAATTTTTCAAGTTTAATAATTAGTTTGATCGGATCACCACCAAAAACACAGCAGTACCTATCATTGCACTCAAATAATGCTCTGTTGTTTTCTAGAATGCCTATATCAAGACAAATAAATGACCTGTTTTTCACATTTATACCCGGTAATAATTTCTTTATAGATACTATCCTTACGGGAGGAGTTGAAAGCGTGTTTCTACCCCATACGATTATCTTGGAGGCGAAAACGCTTAGATCATCGTTCATGAAACCAATAAGTATCTCCGTATTCCTGTGACCTTGTATTTCAAGTAAACTGCTCCTAGACAACAAACGTTCTGTAGCCTCCAACAACCGTTTGTACATTCTATAATAGTTTAGTCTTTCCCAAACACCTGAAACAGGGTTATCATTTCCCATGGTTTTGATAATGTCGATTGTTTTATCCATGGCATCCACTGGATTGTTCGAGATGAGGTAAAAGCCTATGAAAGCGCCTGCGAAATAGTACTTGTTTATTGGTCTAAACGTGATCCACTTCTCCTTAATACTGTTTGTTTTAAGGATATGCATATACGATTCAGAAATCAGCCTATTTAATATTACAACAATGTCTCTAACGGGTTCGATTCGCTGATCGTTCGTAGTAATCATTATGGTTTTTCCATGTAGTGTCACTGTCAGGGCATCACTATTAATTATCAGTGATATGTTCTCGATTTCTGATAAACTTGAACCTGAAGCAATATATCCTGCAAGAATAGATATTATCTCGTCATCTACTGTTGTTTGACCAAATATTTTCACCGGTATCGTCACCAGTTAAAACATTATTTTAGTGGTTTATGAAAATGATACTCTGGATGAAGAAGGTCCCGAACACATCTAGAGCCTTCGTAGGCGATGATGAAGCGGTGGCTGTCGGATCAAA
>JALSQP010000006.1 GCA_026985375.1 Desulfurococcales archaeon
TGATGATGATGTTGAGAAAGGTATCAAGACAGCGAAAGAGGCAAAGGTGTTCTTGAAAACCATTGGTATCTGGTCGGACATTGAGAGGAGCTATGAGCGGATAAGGATCAGGGCTGGGAGAGGAAAAATGAGAGGAAGAAAATATGTGGAGCCTAGAAGCATACTATTTGTGCTAACCAGCTATGACGTACCACTAGCACGTGCCGTGAGGAACTTCCCGGGCGTAGATATAGCTACTCCGAACAATCTCGGCGTACTCCATCTGGCTCCAGGCGGTGAGCCAGGAAGACTAACAGTATATAGTTTATCAGCCCTCCAAGACATAGCCACTAAGTATGAGGTGAAACTGCTATGATCAGTGATGAAGCCAGACTATACAAGATAATAATCAGGCCCGTACATAGCGAGAAGGCACTAACACTCATAGATAAAGAAAACACGCTGACATTCATAGTGGAGAGGACAGCGACCAAGCCCGACATAAAGCGTGCCGTAGAACTAATATTTGGCGTTAAAGTAGAGAATGTGCGAACACTAATAACGCCACGTGGCGAGAAAAAAGCATACGTTAGACTAAGCCCTGAGTATAAGGCAAGTGAGGTTGCATCACAACTAGGCCTAATATGAGGTGAACATGTATGGGTAAGCGTATACTTCCTCAGCGTATGGGACGCGGTTCACCGACCTTCAGGAGTCCTAAGCACCTAAAGAAGGGACCTGCTAAATACCCACCACTTGTAACCGATAAGACAATGAAGGGTAAAGTACTAGATCTCATACATGATCCTGGCAGATGGGTCCCTCTTGCCAAAATAGTTCTAGAGAACGGCACAGAGTTCCTAACACCTGCTGTTGAAGGCCTATATGTTGGCCAGATCATTGAGATGGGTTCGCATGCAAAGATAGCTAACGGAAATATACTACCTATAGGAAATATACCAGAAGGAACACAGGTATGCAACATAGAGAAGAGGCCTGGTGATGGCGGAAAATTTGTCAGATCATCTGGTGCTTATGCACTTATTGTTGGAAGAGCTGGAGCCAAAACACATGTCCAATTACCCAGCGGCAAGATTATAGAGGTACCAAATACTGCTAGGGCAACAATAGGCGTAATAGCAGGCGGTGGAAGAACAGAAAAACCACTCCTTAAAGCAGGTAACTCGTATTATAAGTGGAAGGCTAAGGCTCATAAGTGGCCTAAGGTTCGTGGAGTTGCAATGAATGCTGTCAGCCATCCGCACGGTGGTGGTAGCCACCAGCACGTAGGCAAACCATCAACAGTTGCAAGAGAAACACCCCCAGGTAGAAAAGTAGGACATATTGCTGCAAGAAGAACGGGTAGAAGGAAAGGCTGACACGTATTTTATCAAATTATCAAACTATTTAATTTAACACAACGCACTAGCTCTATCTGCTGTACAACATCTTAATACATCGCCTAGCAAGCTTTTCTTTCTCAGCTGGTATGTATAGACGTGTAGAACTTATCTCGAGAATAATGTATAGTTTATTCTCTAAACGTTTATATCCAGTAATCACGGGTTTACCAGTCAATACACGCTCCTCTAAAGCAGTACCCCTAGAACCCACTAGCATTCTAATGTACCTATCAAAAGTTCTTGATAAGCGCCGAGAGCGATATAGTGGTTCGCGCCCTATAACCCTTATAGATAAACCTTTATCGCTACATGCCAACTCAGTCCATACGATGTCACTACCCTCAATAGTGAAACATTTCTTTATAACTAGCATTATTTCACCACATATTTGATTATCCGTTGTCTATAATAGATGCTTAAAGCCTCTAATTCTCTGGGGTTAGAAGTGGATGAAGATCCAATAATTGTTAAGGTTAGAGAGATTTATGGCCCGGTGATTAAGAAGGCCTCGAAGATACGTTCACCAGATTTAATGATAAAGTACTTGAGAAAAATGTATAAACTGATCGTAAAACCGTATATAGTTTACTTGACGGTTGCAGCTTTTATGAATAATAGGCCGGTACTATATGAAGGTCCTCCGGGGACTGGGAAGACCGAGATCGGAGAAGCAATATTATCGCTCTGGGCTGGGAAATCTGCGTTTGTCCTCCCATGTAGCGAGAGCTATGATGAATATAGAGTTATAGGGGATTTTCACCCAGCAATAGCGATGGCCAAAGGGTTCAACGAGGAAAGCTTTATTCCACGCCCATTACTGGCCGCGCTTATACTCGATACCGGTGTACTCATAGATGAGATAAGGAGAAGTAATGAAGGCTTCCAAAACCTATTACTAGATATTATTGATAAAAGACGCATAATTGTGCCAGAGCTTCGGAAAACATATTATCAGCGTGGTGACGGTTTTCAAATAATAATGACGAGCAACCCCTTAGACATTGCTCAGAACGAGTTAAGCGATGCGTTCATGAGACGCCTCATCAGGATAGAGTTTAGATACCCTACTCCTGAGGAGGAGTACAACATTATAATGTTAAGGCTTGGCGGATTAGCAAAGTACATAACAGATGAACTTATATCTAGGGCAATAAGAATAGTTAAGGAGCTTCGACGAAAAGCAGTCTATAAACCTGGAACAGCTGATTTAGTATCATGGTTAACGATTACCGCTATGCTCGCCAAGGCTAAGAACAAGATGAAAGCAGACAAGCATGATCTTCTTGAAGCTGGGAGAGCAGTGCTGCTCAAAGATCCTGAGGATGAGAATATTGTCGAAGAGCTACTCAGATAAAATGAATGCTCTAGACTTATCCGTGCTGGATAACAGGATCCAGGAAAATCTTCAGAGGTGTTATGAATATCTGATCAGTAGGAAATCAACTGAGACTGTTTCTGTGGATAAGGAGATTGTATTTATAGAACTATGTACAACTCTCAAAGCTTTAGCTGGTGCAAGAAAAGAATATAATGACTTACTCGACGAACTCTACAATTCCGTTTTTGGACGTCAGAAGACATCATCGAAGT
Source organism: Desulfurococcales archaeon (assembly GCA_026985375.1). Taxonomy (GTDB): domain Archaea; phylum Thermoproteota; class Thermoprotei_A; order Sulfolobales; family Desulfurococcaceae; genus JAADCY01. The sequence continues at coordinate 2,973 of JALSQP010000006.1, forward strand.
ATCTAGTTACAAATCATAGATTGGAAGAAAAGATAATATATAATGGGGAAATGACTATCCTGAAAAGACTCTACAGAAAGAGGAAGACAACTGTTTCATGGATTTTCAGGAAGAATAGTTCTTCGGTGGATATTCTTGATTATATATGGTTGAGAAAACATGGGTATCTAATAAGGTCTAGGGATGGACGACTAATGGTCGATAAGTCAATTTATTCTGAGAAACTCGATAGTATGTCCAAGAGAGAAATAGAGCTACAAGACTTGTTCAAGTATCTGAAAGAAATTCCTAGTGCGCTCTGGTCGAAAATAATAGATCAGAAAATGCTCTCTAGAATGAGCATAGAAAAACTACTGAGATTTACAGATCTCTACTACGGATATAATGTACGAATAGATAAGACGATAAGAGCTGAGCTTAGGAAAAGAATTAATGAAGGCCTAATTTCCTCGCCAAATTCTTGGAGGAAGCTCGGTCAGATCGCTGAGAAAACAAGATTAGCACATGATAGTTATCTTGGTCCCTATACCCTTGAATATCTAAGGAAAAAGATTTGGGGCGATGATGCCGATAAGATCGCTAAAGATATTCAAAAACTACCCATACATGAGCGTATGAGGATCGCATCAAAAATATACAGGAATGCGGGTCTTGAGGAGATTCTCGTCCGTCTTGATTTATTTACGTTGTCATCAATCAGTAATCCGGGAAAAATAAGGAATGACTCGTTGAAAAGTAAAGCCTTTCTCGGAAAAGCTCTTGCTACATATGTGGATTATCTAATAACGGGCAATCCGGCCTACATAGATTATTCATTTATGTTTTTAGATAAGATCGAACCACATAATCTATCATCTGAATTAATACCTTTGTATGAATCATTATTAAAACAGGATAAAATGAACATTATAAAACTCTTGTCTAGCAAAGCATCAGAAGCTATAGAGTATATCGGATACAGGATTTTCGATTTGACAAGAACAGAGAGACAGATAAGCGATGAGGTATTAAGGAGAGCGATTATACTTAGCAGAAAAATATTAATGAAAATCATCAGGGGGGATACAAAGTCTAAGAAGTATATCGAATCAATCTATTCAGGCAAACCCAATATTAGAAAAACACTCTATAATTTTGTAAGATACAACTATGTTATCGCGAGAAGGGATAGAAAAAGAATACAGCGTATCACGGCATTAATCGATGTAAGCGGATCTATGCTGAGATATTCGATCTGGGCATTGTTATCACTTGGTACAGTCTTCCCCTTATTAAAATATTGTATATTGTTTTCCGATAGAATAAGGATATACAAGGTAGGACATTACTCACCCATTTCGCTGATGAGCCGTTTTCTAAATCATGTTTTCCTAGAAGGATTCAAAGGATATACCAATATTGCGCTTACTGTTGAACGTGCGATAGAGGTATCAAAGCCTGGTGACAGTATTGTTTTGTTCACAGATCTGGAGCAGACAGTCAATTATAAAGATCCTGTTGAAGTTATCGAACGGGTCAACAAAATAGGTAGAAGAATCATAGTTTTTGTTCCCCCATTTCACCGGGAGGATGTAGCTTTTGAGCTATTATCACGGGGCGTCGAGGTAGTGTGTGTTGGCTCACCTGAAGAACTACCCAAGCTTTTGGGGAAGAAACTAAACCTTAAAATACGGGATAAACTTATCCATGTTAGAGGTTAAGAGTACAATATAAATAGCGAGATACAATGTCTATGCTTACCAGAGGTGGATAATTTGGCGATAGAGATAGAGATACCGCCAGAATGGAGGAAATTCAGATATAGAGGTAAGACACTCGAGGAACTGCTAAACATGCCATTAGATGAACTGATAGAGTTATTTCCCGCGAGACAGAGGCGTAGTCTGAAACGAGGACTAACTAAGGCACAGGTGAAATTGCTGGCTAAGATAAGGAAGGTACGGGCAAAGAAGCTTACTGGGAAGAAAGCGATAATTAAGACACATGTAAGAGACATGATAATACTCCCGGAGATGGTGGGCTTAACGATCGCCGTATATAATGGTAAGGAATTCATTCCTGTAAGGATTATCCCAGAGATGATAGGTCATTATCTCGGAGAATTCAGCCCAACAACGAAGAGAGTAGCACATGGAGAACCAGGTCTGAAGGCCACAAGGAGCAGTATGTACGTATCGCTCAAGTAAGGGGTGAACATATATGCCTACTTGGCACTACTCCTACAAAGTAAGGGACGAGTCAAACATTGCCAAAGCCGTACAGTTTGACATACCTGTTTCTATAAAGGTTATGAGAGAGGTAACCGCTGTACTAAGAGGTATGAAGTTAAGCGAGGCCAAGGAGTTCCTCAAGCGAGTAATCGAGAAAAAGGAAGCTGTTCCTCTCAAGAGATACAAGGGTAAACAAGCACATAGAAGAGGACTAGCTGATAAGTGGAAGTGGCCTATTGGTAGATACCCAGTTAAGGCAGCACGTTATATCTTAAAGCTTTTAGACAATGTTGAGGCGAATGCGGAGAACAAG
>JALSQP010000007.1 GCA_026985375.1 Desulfurococcales archaeon
CCCCAAAAACCTGTGTTTGCTATTCCTACGATAATTATAGGTATTGTTAAGGGTAAGTAGAATAGGCTAAATATTATAGCACCTATTGATGTGACAAATATATCGTATAGAACCTCGTATATGACTAGGGCAAAGTATTTTGAAAACCGTTCATTACACTTGTACGATAAATAATATGCACGAGCAGGCTCTCCCCCTATCGCGGACGGCGTTATATATGCCATTAATCCGCCCAACAATCTAGCATATAAGTATTCTTTCAGCGAAAGCTTCTTCTCGGGATCGAGGCTAATGTGTATCGTTTTTAGCCTAATAGCCGAGACAAGCCAGGCCCCGAAGAAGACAATAAAGGCTAGGAGAAGATTAAGCGGATCTATGGTCGGTGGTTTCATTCCTTCCGTAATAACATTATAAGTTATCATAACTGTTGTTACGACAAGAATAACTAGTACTATTGTTTTCTTGGAGATCTTTACTTCCTGGATATTCAATCTTAACCACTCATTATTCTACGGTAGATTCTTGATATAATTACATAATCTATGGCCCCTTGTCTGATCAGGGATAAGCCCTGGTCTTCTATACTAACAATTGTTGATGGTACTTTAAGTGGTGTCTTGCCTGAATCCACATATATCTGTACATCTTCATCAAAATAACGTATGGCTTCATCAATGTTCAAGGGAGAAGGCTCGCCGGAAATATTAGCACTTGATCCTGTTATGAACCCCCTGTTCATTTCTGCTAGTTTTCGTGGGAAAGGCGCTGCGGGAACACGCAAAGCTATACTGTTATCTCTACATACGAGACTAGAGAATATGTCGCAATCAATATCGTTGAAAACAACCGTTATCGGGCCAGGCCATATCGCTGTGAGAAATGCTCTTAGCTTGTCATTTATCTCAACGATCTCTTCAACAGCCACTATGCTAGAGGCTAATATGGGTAAGGGTTTAGTTCTTTCCCTATGCTTAACAAGGAAAACCTTCTCCACATACTCATCATTATATACATCACTGAAAATACCGTATACTGTATCCGTTGGACCTACAACAAGTCCTCCACTTCTTATTGTCCTGTATGCTTCCTCGATGACTTGCTCGCTCGGGCCCCAAAACGGTGTTTTTACTATACGCACTGCAATCACCTGTTCCAAACCTATATAATAGAGTTTCAACATCCACGAGTTAATGAATTATGCGTGAAAGAGGTGTATGAGGGATGGGTTTTTAGCTATAATGAGGAGAAGCTCCAGTCGCTCCGTGTTGATCGGAGACAGCTGAAGAATATAATTAATGAGCTCAAGAAGTGGCGTGCCCCCGCAACTGTATTGTTGAGTCTGTATATTCCTCCAGGCAGGCCCGTCAGTGACGTACTAAACATGTTGCGACAAGAGCTTTCGATCACAGATAACATTAAGTTGAAGAAAACAAGAAACGCTGTCCAGAGAGCATTATCAGCAGCTATTGAGAGGCTCAGCAAGGTTCCGAAGATACCTGATAAGGGATTGGCACTGTTTTGTGGAGAGGACATGAATACCGGTGACTTCATATGTATAATGCTTATACCACCTGAGAAAGTGCCCGTATACTACTATAGAACCGACAAGGAGTTCCACACAGAGTTCCTAGAAGAAATGGTGCTAGAGTCAAACCTTGTCGGACTAATACTTGTCGAGAGAGATGCAGCAACACTTGGGCTACTTAAAGGCAGTAGACTCGAAGTCCTCGAAGAACTAGAAGCCTATATCCCAGGCAAACACCACAGGGGTGGCCAAAGCCAGCGACGTTTTGACCGTATAATAGAGCAACTCGTAGATGAATTCTATAAGAGAATTGCTGAGCACGCCAAGAAACACTTCTTACCACTTCTCGATCAAGGGAAGCTAAAAGCGATACTTATCGGTGGGCCAGCCTACAGCAAATATGATTTCTTAGAGGGAAACTATCTAGATTATAGGCTTAAACGGATCGTGCTACCGAGGCTAATCGATGTTGGTTATCAAGGTGAAGTAGGGCTCAGAGAGATGATCATGAAGGCCGCAGATATTCTGAAAGAACAAGAATACGTCGACGCACTAAGGGCTGTCGAGGAGTTTAAGCTCCACATGGCAAAGGACGATGGTCTTATAGTTTATGGTGAGGAAGAAGTGAAACAAGCACTTCAAATAGGAGCTGTCAAGACACTGATAATCGATGAGGATAGATCTGATGCTTTGGAATGGGCTGAGCTTGCGAAGAAATTTGGCGCCAAACCAGTTTACTTGAGCGACGACATACCGGAGGGAGCATGGCTTAAGAAGACCTTCGGGGGCATAGTAGGCATACTAAGATATAGGATTTATTAATCTAGTCAATAATTCATCTATTCTGAACATTAATCCCCTTCACTATTAGGTGAAGAAAGTATTGCCTATAAAGGCACCTAGGCCGGTCAAGTACGAACCCATACCTGTCTATGAACTATTAACCGATATGAGCGAGTACTCAAGACTAATGATCGATCTAGCCTACTACTCAGTAGTAGTGAATGATTCGAGCCTCGCCTATGAAGTACAGCGTGTAGAAGACAAACTAGATGCGGCTTGGAGCCTTCTAGTAATGCAGGCCAGCCTTGCCGTCAAAACAGTGCATGATGCCGAGGAGATGGTGAGCGTGTATAGAATGGCAAATGCCCTCGATAAACTAAGTGATTCAGCAGCAGATATAGCCATGCTCGTATTGAGAGGTACAGGAATTAGTGAACAAGTACGTGCAGCGCTTCTCGAGTCCGAAGAAGTTATTGCGAGAATAACCGTTAAGAATAAAGCCTACGAAGGCTTCAGCATAGATAGACTCTACGAGATGATGACTGGCTTCAATATCATCGCAATCAGGAGAGAAGATCACTGGATTATAAACCCCGACGAGGATACTGAGATCAAGGTCGGCGACATATTGATCGTGCGTGGAACCTTCGATTCTCTAAGCCTAGTTGCAAAGATGCTGGGCGATGAAATTGCTCTTAGAAAACCAAGCACTAATGTTGTGGAGGAAAAACTAGCCAAGAAAATAGCTTATCTCAAAAATATCTCTGACGTTATGATTGATCTAGCGTTCCACGCAATAGTAAATAACGACAAAATCGCCGCCAACGAAGTACTTAATCTTGAAGAAGTCGTTGACGACCTGGCGTACAAAATGATCCTATACATATTATCCGAGTACAATGGTGAGCCTGAAGAAAAAGCCGGCCTTATGAGCTTCGTAACATCTATGGAAAACATAGCTGATGCAGCGACAGAACTGATAGTGCCATTAGCGTCAAGCCTACCGATCCATCCTATTGTTAGAAGAGTCGAGGAAGAAAGCATAGAACAAGTGGCAAGACTGAAGATTCCTGAAGGATTCAAGGAGAGAACACTGGAATCCCTTGCATTGGACGATCTAGGTGTTCTCGTGATAGCTCTTTATAGAAACAATAAGATAATACCCATGCCTAAACCTAGCACCATAGTTAAACCTGGTGATGTACTCCTGATAAAATACTATTCGGGAACCGAGGCCAATCTCATAGAAAAACTTGAATCCCTAAACATTGAATATGAGGGCATAGAAGAAGAGGAAGAGTAAGGATCCGTAGAGCTAAGCCTTAATTAGGGTTAGAGACAAAACTATTTTCGGCACAGAATTTCTTGTAGGGATTCTTCTATGATGCCCAAGCTAAGCCCTTCTGAAAAATATGAGCTTGTCAAATTAATAGTCGGTGCAGGCCTCGAAGAAGACTTCATGGAATGGCTTAGAAACCAAGGCTATTCTCATCTATTCGGTAGGCTGGACAATATCCCTGATGAGCTAATAGAATCTTATATCAGGGTTAAGAAGCTATTACCTACCGAGGACTACGATTCTTATCTTGAAGCTCTTAGAAATATGGATGAGCTTGAACCTCCAGGAGAGAGAACCTATATACCTGCAAGAAGAGAATAACTATCCCTATTTTAGCATATCTACATCTATGAAAAGTGTCTACGTAAATAATAATTATATTTAGAATGTATTGTGTTGTTATGGCCGGGAGTGACCCGTCCTACGCTCATACTCCCCCGGCACTCGGGGGCGTTGCGTAGGCTCCGGGGCACTCGTATAAAGTTTATTGTGTTGCTCCTAATTTAATTTATTTAATATCTATGATGTTGTTCTTGTTGACTTTGATGTTTAAAGTAGCTTCGGCTATTCCGCTACTATATCTTGTGATTCTCCGTAGACTATCGTAAATTAGCGTTAAGACTATTTTCTCTTGATCACTTATGTTTCCTAGGAGGATCTTGTTCAGCAGTATACCCTCTATTTCCCCGACTATTTTCTGTGCATCTCTAATCACCTCTTCTGCTTTCTTTCTCCCTAGCTTGTATAGGTTATCCATCGCGTTGTTGAAAGTACTGACTATTCTTTGACCGAGCTCATAGGTTTCTTGGCATAAGACACAATCCTCAGGCATATGTTTGATCCTCTTAGCGATATTTACGGCATGATCAGCTATTCTCTCAAGGTTTCTCACGACTATTCTATAGTTGATTGCCTCAACAGGGTTCGAGATTCCGAGCTCATACATTATCTTAATGTCAAGTAGTGCTAGGGCTAGCTGTCTAACAATCATGAAGTGAAATCTATCTGCTTCATCATCACGTTGTATTACCGCAGCAGCTAACTCCTTGTCTTTCTTGATGAATGCATTTAGAGCATCGTTGAGCATGCCATTGACTATCAAGTGTAGTCTCCTTATTGCTCTAATGAGCGGTAGCTCCTTTAGGTCAAGGAGTATCTTGAATGATATTGAATTATAGGTTTCATCGACAACCTCTATACCAGCAAGCTTGATCCTTGCCATGTTCTTGAGCTCGCTTATTCGTCGCGCCAAATTCGGAATGCTAGATGAGAACGTCACAGCTATGTTGTCGTAGCCAGCAAGGTACATCGCGACAAGTACACGGAATATTTCCTGGTTGTCAATATCCTCTTTTATATGGATCTCTCCGCTCAGTTGTCTAGCCTCCGCCTTAGGAGAAGTAATTATTAGTTTACCCTCATGCTCATATATTAGTACGTAATCACCCGATTTTAGTCCCATCATATCTATCCATTCTTTTGGTAATGTAACGATATATGAGGATGAACCAGTTTTCTGTATCTTTCTTTTTTCTACCACTATCTGTCACCCTATGTCCATATAATATATACTAATAAATACAATTAATTATTTCTTTTTTACAGATTTATATTGGTTTAATAAAACTTGTTATATTCTACCTACAATTATTTTACATCACTGCATTGACATTAAATAATATGTATTCTATAATGCCTATCAAGTATACGTATTAACAAAGATAATGATCCCGGCGTATAATGATCAATACTAAAATATAAACAGAGTACACACTATTATGAGTCACCATCTGATACAACATAATTCGAATGAAAAAATGA
>JALSQP010000008.1 GCA_026985375.1 Desulfurococcales archaeon
TAATATGGATTAACAGGCTTATGGGTGATAGCACGTGTTTAATCCTCCGGACGACTTAAAGGAAGTAATAGATATTGTTGTGAAACACACGGTGTGGCGCAAGAAGGAGTGTATCAACCTTATCGCGAGCGAGAATGTTATGAGTCCTCTTGCAATGGTGCTTTATCTCAACGATATGATGCATCGATATGCTGAGGGTAAGCCCTTCAAGCGGTTCTACCAGGGTCTAAAATATGTTGATGAACTAGAGGTTAAGGCACAGAAGATAATGGGTGACCTCCTCAACACCGAGTATGTTGAGCTAAGGCCGATAAGTGGTACAATAGCTAATGCTACCGTGTTCAAAGCCATGGCCAACTATGGCGATAAAGCAGTAGTAGTCCCGGTACAGGCGGGAGCACATGTAAGCCACACGAGATACGGAACGCTGGGCGCTCTAGGAATAGAGCAGATAGAAATGCCATTCAGTGTTGAGGAGTGGAACATCGACGTTGACGGCGCTGTCAAGCTGATCGAGGAGGTTAAGCCCAGACTAGTTATTCTGGGCGGTAGTCTCTACATATTCCCGCACCCAGTTAAAGAGATCGCCGAGGCCGCACACAGTGTTAGGGCCAAGCTTATGTACGATGCAGCACATGTTCTAGGATTAATAGTTGGCAAGGCTTGGAAGAATCCGCTTGACGAGGGCGCAGACATACTTACGAGCTCAACCCATAAGACCTTCCCAGGTCCTCAGGGCGGATTGATAGCAACCAAGACTAAAGAAGACTACAAGAAAGTGGGTAAAGTGGTATTCCCAATGTTTGTATCAAACCATCACCTACATAGGCTAGCCGCAACAGCAGTGGCCGGGCTCGAGATGAAGTACTTCGGCAGAGATTACGCTTCCCAGATACTTAGAAACGCCAAGGCATTCGCTGAAGCACTAGCTGCAGAGGGATTCAATGTAGTAGCTGAGAACAAGGGATATACGAACAGCCACCAGGTAATAGTCGATGTAAAGGAACACGGCGGTGGAGCAAAGAACGCGCATTTGCTCGAGGATGCAAACATAATTGTCAACAAGAACATGCTACCATGGGATAGGCCCGAGGATATTAAGAACCCGAGCGGCCTCAGGCTTGGAGTACAAGAGGTTACTAGGTGGGGCATGGATGAGAATGATATGAGGCAGATAGCAGAGTTCATGCGGATGGTGGTTATAGATCGTAGGGATCCAGCAGAGGTAAGGAAGAAGGTCATTGAATTCAGGAAAGAGTTCACCAAAATCCATTACGGCTTCGACATACCGAGGGAGGAGGAAGAAAAGCTTTTCAAGATAATGCTCCATCCATATGAAGTATTCTAGAGGAGGCTGAACACTATGGCAGATGAGATAATCGTAGAGTACAAAGGCAAAAAATATGTGGTGAAAACAGATAGGAGATACACCGAGACAGACGAGTGGGCCAAGCCCGAGGAAAACGGTGTACGCATAGGTATCACGGATTATGCTCAGAAGGAACTACACGACATAGTCGGTGTCGATCTACCAGAACCCGGCATCCGTGTTAAGAAGGGAGAAGAAATAGCCGTGGTAGAATCAGTAAAAGCAACCAGTGACGTCTACTCACCAGTATCAGGAGAGGTGGTAGAGGTCAACGAGAGACTCTATGAGGAGCCGGAACTCCTAAATAAGGATCCCTATGGTGAGGGATGGATAGTAATAGTGAAGCCAGACAATCCTGGCGAGCTAGACGAGCTACTCAGTCCCGAAGACTACGCGGAAAGAATAAAGCAGGGTAAAGTAGGCAACTAAATAATCCGTTAATTTCACCTAATTTTTATTTTAAAGCCATAATATTGTAAATCCTTATATTACTATGTCCAAGTACATTAATATTAACCTAACACTATTTCTAGGCGAACATTCATGGGTTACGGAAAAGAATACTGGATGTCCCCATAATTTTAATATTTATTGGATGGATACCGATCATAGGCTCACTCATAGCAAGATTCCTAGGATGATACATTGTGAAGAAAGGCTTAGAGGGAGGAATCCTAATAGGATTCATTGGCGGACTCATAAGAGGAATCATATGGACTATAATCCTAGCCGTTCTAGGGGGAGCGGTTCTCGGAATAATAGGGGCACTTACAGGGTTAGTAGGTGGAGCAATAACTATGATGAGCATAATTAAGGCTATAACAGCTGCTATGGGTGGATTAATAGGCGGACTAATGGCTGGCTAGAAGCAAACCGCTAGTTTTTCTGTTCTAGCAAACTTAAATATTATGGTCTTAGGAAACGGGTATTATGTATAATTGCTCTGCTAATGATAGGCTTCACTATATTATGATACAATTTATGTAAAAGCAAGATACCATATTACATAGATATCGATACGCTATCCCTCAATATACAAACTTCATTGTATTCTTCAGATATCTATAGTAATCATATACTAGTCACAAAGAGTTCTAGAAATCAAAGTCATACGCAGTTGCAGGATCTAACTGTTTTATAGTGGGCCTACGGGGATTTGAACCCCGGACCCCCATTCTGTGAGAACACAACAATATGCATTATGTTTATATCGCTGATATACATATACTCCAAAATGCTTATTACAACGTATATCAATATCAACATTATTTCATCTCGGGATATGCATAATAGTTTAGTTGGCTTTCACCAGATAGCTGATACGAGCTACTAAATGATGAATTTTTGAGAAGGATACGGAGAGAAGTAATTATTTATAAGCACGCTCTCTAGGGCCGATAAAATGCACCGTAATCGTTTTAGAGCTCCAATTAATTGTGTATACGACCCGAATGTCGCCCAAGCGAATCCTAAAGGTATCATCAAAACCCTTTAGCTTCTTTATGTCATAATCTCTAAAGGGTATGGGATTTGTTCTCAATTTGTCAAGAACCTCTAATACTCTGAACCTGTAGTGCTCAGGAAGTCTTTCTAATGCTCTGGCAGCTCTGCGTTTTACCTTTATTTGAAATAGATTTCCACTCAAATTAAGTTCCCTTTACTTGTTTCTCATCAGCTTTTGCTCAATTTCATCAAGGTCTACAAGCTCGTCCTCAGACTTAATAGCCTCAATTTCATCAGGAAGAGGCTCTGTCTCTTCAATATATCTTTCGATGATAAAACGCAACATAGACTCTACTCTAATCAGTCTTTCCTTTATCTCTCTAATCTCTGATAAGATCTCAGAGCTTACCAATCTCTACCCTAGATATAATCTAATATAGTATGACCCTAAAAGTTATTGGTTAGCTTAAAATCAATAATGGATAATTGTTTTGGTAGGCCTACGGGGATTTGAACCCCGGACCCCCATTCTGTGAGAACACAACAATATACACGGGTTCATATAATTAATATGCATGTAATCCAAACAGAATATCAGAAATGATGACTAGAAGGATATCATATGCCATGAGATATGCATAGAGTAGGGTTTATCATTATTTATAGGCCTCCTTTCTAGGTAGTATCGCATATACAATTATTCTACGTGGTTTTTCTAATTCGAAAAGTATACGATGTTTTCCTACTCTAATTCTGTAATGACTTTTATAGCCACGTAACTTCTTAATATCAAGCCTACTTGTAAAGCCATAGTCACGGAGAATAATAAGCGCTTCTAAAATTCTATTTCTAGAATGCCTATCTAATTTGTTAAGTTCCTTTAAGGCCTTTCTCGTAATATTTATCTCGTATCTCGTCATTCTTGCTTCCCTAAGATGTCATCGAGGCTAATGAGTTCAACCCTGCCTTTTTCCTTATCCATTTCATATTCCTCAATTGCCTTGGCCTCATCGGGGAGAGCTTCATCTATTCCAAGAAGACGTTCCTCCAGTAGTGCCTCGATATGTTCTAGTATTGCTCTAAGTTCACGTATCTCGTCGTATAGTAGCCTTTCCTTACTTACAGTCATAAAAACCACCCTTAGCTTCTAAGTATGCACTTCTACTTAGAGGCTCATTAATTTATTGTAGAAACAATCATTGAACCAAATTGTTTTGGTGGGCCCGCGGGGATTTGAACCCCGGACCTCCGCCGTGTGAGGGCGGCGTCCTAACCAGGCTAGACGACGGGCCCTTTTCCTCCGTGTTTGTGAAAAATGGTGTGTCTGGTTTTATAATGGTTTTCTCTAGCTTCCTATTATGAGTCCTCTGTCTTGTAGTATTCTTCTTAGGAGTTCTATTGCTGATAAGCTTGCCAGGTAGCTTGTCCTGGGGTTTGTGGGTGATGGTTTGTTTTCTACTATTATGTGTATGCGTGTTGCTTCTGACTCTACTATTATTTCATGCGTGTTTCTCTCGATGCGGGGGTCTGCTACTACTTTTACTTTTGCTTCTATCCCGGCTGCGAGGCTTAGTGTTGCTGATACGTTCACGTTCTTCGGGTATTCCTTGACCGCTTTCTTGGCCTCTCCATTGTACAGTGTTTTTGGTTCCCTGATATTTTTAAGCCCGAGCGCTCTTGGCGGTTTCCGTGTTATTAGTTCTGCTTTTCTTATTCCCGCTATTCTTGCCGCTCTTATCGCGTCGAGACCGGCGATCGCCCCTGTGGGCACGTATATTCTTGCATTGTTTTTGATGGCTGTTTCTACGAGACTGTTTCTCAGGTCGTCATCGAGGAGTGCGCCTACGCTCATTATCATGAAGTCTATGCCTGCCTCAAGCACTGTCTGTCCATATTGTCTTACTGCTTCTTGGCTAGCAGCCTCGACTATAAGTCTAGGCCGGGCCTTGATTATCTCCTCAACACTTTTAACGCATTTGACTAGTTCGCCGTATTTTTCTTGGAGCTCCTGGCACTTCCGTGGGATCGCGTCATAGGCTATGATTTCTTCTATGCTAGGGATCACTCCTTTTGCTACGGCCTCCGTTATTGTTGTCCCTATTGAACCACAGCCGATCAATCCTATTCTGGCCATTTGTTTATCGCCCCATATAGATAATTTTCTAGCCATTATTCTCAATAATCTTTGCCACTTCTAGTTTGAGTCTTCTCCTCAGCGGGTTCATTGTGAGCACGCTGGAACTGATAACGTCTACTCCAGTAGCAGCATATTCGGCGGCGTTATCTAGGCTTATCCCACCGCTTGCCTCGAGGATGATGTGTTTTCTCAGTCCCTCCGTTTCGAGTAGCATCACCGCCTCCCTGACCTGCTCAGGACTCATATTATCCAACATGATGATGTCGGCTCCCGCCCGAGCCGCTTGTAGTGCTTGCTGTGGCGACTCTACTTCAACCTCTATCTTTGTTGCGAAGCTTGCCTTCTCCCTTGCTATGCTGACGGCTCTGGCCACGTCTCCTATGATCTTTAGGTGATTGTCTTTGATCAGTATCATGTGGCTTAGGCTTAGCCTATGTGTGTCTCCTCCACCTGCTGCTACTGCTTT
>JALSQP010000009.1 GCA_026985375.1 Desulfurococcales archaeon
GAACCTGGCGTCCACAATAATACAGTCTCTGGGCTCGCCATTATCATTGTATCCGACAAGGAATTTAGCTACCTCTTCAAGCGGCGCTATTGTAGCGCTTAACCCTATTCTTGTCAGTGGATGGCCTACAAGATTTTCTAGTCTTTCGATAGTAAGGCTTAGATGGCTACCGCGCTTACTGTTGGCTAGTTCGTGTATTTCGTCTATGATCACTACCTCTGTAGTTCTCAGTCTTTCTCTAAATTTCGGAGCATTCAGCGCTATAGCAAGACTCTCAGGGGTGGTGATCAATATATGTGGGGGATCTCTGGCCATTCTTTGTTTCTCGCCGGGGCTAGTATCGCTTGTTCTGACAGCTACTTTTATCTTAGGCAGGATCTTTCCCATTTTCTCCGCTATTTCTCTTATCTCGGTAATCGGCCTTATTAGGTTTCGATACATATCATTATTGAGAGCGCGGAGTGGGCTAACATATACGATCCTTATTCCTTCGGGAAGTTCCCCGTTTTCCTCGTAATATTTGTAGAGATCATCTATTATTCCAAGGAAAACGGCCAGGGTCTTACCTGTACCCGTTGGAGATGAGATCAGGGTATTCATACGGCGCTTAATAAGTGGAATCGCCATGCGCTGGGGAGGTGTGAAAGTCTCAAATCTAGACTTAAACCATTTCCGAACATACGGTCTCAATAATCTATAGATGTATCTATCACTGTAAGCCTTCTTGGCAAATCTTATCGGCAAAATAATCACCCTTGAAAACACTCAGAGCTGGGGAACAGTATTTGTTAAACTTAGTTTATTTCTTGCTCCTCCTTATCGCCTGACTATGTCTTCGAACCACCTATAGCAGGAATAAATATATCCTAGACTATAGGTTATGAACCAAAGGCCTGTATATATGATGTGCATTAAACACAGATATAATCCAAATAGGAAAGTCGTCGCTCCAATGATCAATTCCCATGGTACTCTATATCCATGAGTCTTTCCCTCGTGCTTTCCCTTAGGTGTTCTCTTGTATATGAAGGGTCTCCTAAGCAGTGCTTTGAACGAAGCATAGGTTAAGGTAGGGGTCAATGAAACCGTCGTAGCCGATGATCTGCCGAGGTTCACGATTACCCGCCATATATTGTTGTCTAACTCTCTGAGCGAGTCTACATATGAGTAGATGTAGACAGCCGCCGATACTATCCATGGGATACCTATAAACCAATAGAGCTGAAGATAATCGATGGGCGATAAAATACATGCAATTGCCAACATCAAGACACCTATTATCCCAAGAACGGCCGGAGTATATTGGAGGAGAAACACCAAGCTATCAAGACGAGCAAACAGGGGATATGGTGCAAGGATTATGTCTTTGAACCTTGACAACACAACATCTAATGCGCCATAAGCCCATCTCTCCTGCTGTATCCGTAAGCTCCTATATCTTCTGGGTACTTCAACCAATACCTTATTCTTATCGAAGTATAGTATCTTCTTGCCGAGTCTCATTAGTCTGGCACCGATCTCCATGTCGTCCTGGATTCTCCTCTCGTCCCATCCTTTGAGCTCTTTCTTGAGCACCTCGGCTTTGTAGAGGGTTCCCGTACCAAGAGGGAATACTGGTAGGCCTCTGCCTGCCCTCCCCTTGTAGATTGTGTCGACAACGAATTTCATCGAATAAGCTATTGCTTCGGCTACACGGCTATCCTTGTTTTTCGGGGCCCATCTAGCGACAACAGCATCAGCTTCTCCTTCTTCTATCAGTTTGGCTGCGCTAACTAGGAATTCCTCATCTATACGGCTATCGACATCCATGATGTAAACGTATCTACCGCTCGAAGCATATAGGCCCACGTTGAGAGCGCCTGTCCTGAAACCTTTTGCCTCACTCCTCCATATTAGTAACACATTTAAGCCGTGTTCTTTCCATTTCTCGACTATGCTTCTTATTTGGTCTAGTCTTTCAGGAGGGTCATCAGAGACCACTATGACCTCCTTATCGATCTTTAGTTGAGAGAGAAAAGCAAGGGCTTCATACAGTAGTTCGAATGGCTCTTTCCTAATAGGGATAATTATTGATACGCGTCCAAGATGTGTCCCATGGTACTTGGGCGTGGGAAGCCTATACTTCTTTTTCGAGTGATACATTATTGTCTGAAATATGAAGAGGATGGCTGATGGGATCATTATCAGTACTAATCCTATAACTCCTATAATTACGGCGTCCATGGAGTTCACGCCACGTATTCAGCATAATAATAGTGTACCTTCATATTTATTCTCAAGAATAATATTAGCCTATAAGTATCTTGCCCGACATAATAGTATATGGGTGGTTAAGCGGTGCCTATGATTAGATGGCATGGGCACGCATGTGTGGAGATCAAGAGACTTAATGGCTATACGATAGTGTTTGATCCTCATGACGGTCTAAGTATAGGTTTGCCTAGACCAAATGTTAAAGCGGATCTAGTTCTAGTAACACATGATCATTTCGACCATAATGCGGTAGAGATGGTTTCAAAACCGACTACAAGAGTTTTAAAACAGTTCTATGGTGAGGCACAAGTAGATGATATTGTGGTATACGGTTACAAGACATATCATGACAAGTTCAAGGGAAAAAGAAGAGGCGAGAACGCGGTATATGTAGTCGAAGTAGATGGGTACAGGATAGCGCATCTGGGTGACCTGGGTCACATACCCGAGAAAGACGTGTTGGAGAAACTAGTAGGGGTAGATCTCCTAATCATACCTGTGGGAGGAGTATATACTATATATCCTGACGAGGCTTGGAAAATAATCGAAGAAACCAAGCCAAAGAGCGTCCTTCCCATACACTATTGGGTGGAAGGTCTCCGCCTACCATTACATCCCCTCAAAGACTTCATCGCCTTTGTGAAAAAATACAATGTGAAGAGACTCGACACAAGCTCATTTGATCTACAGGGCCACGAGAACTTGGTAATAGTTCCGAAGCCCCCATATTAAAGAATAGGGCTGAAGTGAACTGATTTGAGAAACGAATATGGACATGCTGGAAGCGTCGAGAAAGAAGTGGCTAAACTGAGAGAGTTATCTATGAAGTTCTTGTCAAAACTTGGAATACCCGCTCGGGCCGAGAGGATTAACAAGGTTTTGCTACTACATAATATCATTGATAGCCTATACAGAAGCAGGTTGATCAGCCGTAATGATGATAATTATGATAAGGCTGTACAGACAGATGAAGATGGATCAACCGGCTGAGCGGTCAGGCCGCTGAAAGATCATCATTTTTATCATTTTTCAGTCACTGACGGTTTCTTCATCCCAAACATACAATATTATTTTATCAGGTCATAGCGCTAAAATAATAGTGCGGGATGAGCGTATCCCGCCCCATATTAGAGGCCTAGCCGATGAGATCACCAGGCCGGATGCGACCGCATATTTGGTAGAGCCCCTCAATTAATTAATGTAATATATCTCGACTAGTAATGAAGGTGTACGTTATTGGCCTATGTATGGGAGCCTAGATGGGAACCATACGTTGTAGAAATAGATGGTATAAAGATAAGGACATGCAGAGACAAGACAACAAATATGATAGCGTGTCCCATATGTATTCATGCGGCCTCGAAGTGCCTAGAATTGTCTAAGGAACCCCGCAACTACAACTATGAGAACAGCTTCTTCTTCTCACCTGTTGACTTGATTATTCACATTAGGGAATATCATCTAAGAGGAAAGAACGCAAAGATACTACGTGAAAAACTTGCCGAGGCAAGCAAGAGTAAACATTAGGGGATATTATCGTGGAAATAGTAGTCATTGGTAACCCCACGATAGACAAGATATATGTTAATGGATGCTTCATAAGAAAAAGCGTTGGCGGAGGCATATACTATTCTCTGGAAGCATTGAAGGAAACCTATGGGAGACAATATAGAATAAGCGTTATAACAGCTATTTCTCCACATCAATATTCCTGGTTATCCACGCTTCGTCGATCAGGAGTAGAAGTCATAGCTTATCCTACCACTTTGACCAACGTTTTTGTGTTGAAGTACAGGAGCGGGAAAAGAAGGATTTATATTGAGGAAAAATCGCCTCCTCTGATTTTTTCTCTTGATAAGATATATGATGTTGCAATAGTTAATCCTGTCATGAATGAAATACTTCCCCATCAACTAAGAATAACAAAAATAAAAACACGATTCACAGCGATAGACATACAGGGATTTATTCGTAGATGTAAAGACAAGTTTATCGAGTACTATAGGCCACCTCATCTAAAGGATCTATTTAGATTCAGTAATGTGGTACATATGAATGATGATGAGGCACAGTATCTCACGGGAGCACCACATTTTGATGAGCAAGTCAAAAAACTAGTCGGGCTCTCTCCCAATACCATATTCATAGTATCATCGCCGGAACACGTTGCAATGGGCACACAGAGCCTCTACGAGTATATTGAAGTGCCCGATATACGTTATCAAGATACTACAGGGGCAGGCGATTACCTGCTCACTGTATTTGCAGTTGAACTCTATAGATCAAATGATCCTATGATTTCGCTTGTAAGGGCGACCAAGAAGACACAGGAATGGCTGAATAGGAAAAATGCCTCATCGCGGCCTGCCACCCCCAACCACCACCGCCACTGATCCCCCGGTGTGGCCAAGCACTACCTGGCCACATAAAACCCGGGGGAAGAGCGGCCACTATTTATTTTATGCAACATGATATTGTTTGTTTTCAACCACTGTACGAAGGAATTGCTGAGATTATGTCTTATTAGAGTGATAGGCCCTAGCTATCGGGGCCGCTATCAGATACTTTATAAGAGCATTGTTTCGCAGGCGGTGGTGGTTTAATGTAATATCCTAATCACTGTGGGTGACAGGCCGCTCGGCATGTATTATTTTATTTAAACATTTTAATAAATGTTTGGATTGTAGCCTAAAGGATAGATTAGTCAACCATAGCGGCGCCCTCAAAGAAGCCAGTGTAATATGTGGCGGCAAAAACAGTACCTTCTTGTCTCAGAGGTGGTGTTTCCCCTAGTCTGTCCATTATATAGTCTATGAGCTCTTCTTCACTAGGTGCTCTACCTATAAACGCCGTTCTGCCATTTACAAGGATCTTTGGAAGATCAGGTATCTCAAGACCTATAGGATCCGTAAGCCAGATATGTACAGGGATGATTTCTACCCATATATTCTTTTGCTCGAGAAGCTTCTTAGCCACATTCCAAGCCGTCTGGAGAGCCTTATCGCTCTCGTCGTCAAAACCAAGGTAAATCGTTACTTGTACCTTTATAGGCTCTATAATTATTTCTTCACTCATCCTGGTCCCCGGCTATAGAATCATTTCCGAGCTGGGATTTAAAACCAGAAAACTGGTATAACCGTG
>JALSQP010000010.1 GCA_026985375.1 Desulfurococcales archaeon
GCTTTAGAAATATCAATACCTATTTTCCTCGATATTTTTGAGAACGTATTAATAACCATTCTATACAAAGAGTCAAGGTTTTTCGAGCTTATTGAAATATATGCATAAATATATTTGCCAATGAGTCTATATTTAAATCGTAATAATACGGCGTAATCATTATAATCTAAGCTATCAATAACTTTATCAATCTCATTTCCTGAAAAGAAGATATTTTTATATTAATACGTGGTTTTTCTTCATTATCTTAGTGAGTCTATTGCACTTATTAGGAATGACTAGGTGGTTAAGAACTCCCCATATTAAGTTTTTCTTAGTTCGCTCGTGCTTATTCGTAACAGATACTTCCTTTTATCGTATGACAAGTTCTCTCAAATATTTTAGTTAGATATTATATAAATTGGATCAATTAATGAAATACTTATCCTTATGTTATCCTGCTATCCTTATCTATTGATCCGTCGCCGTCAATTATACCTGCCTAAAAACCGGACTAAGTATTCATAGTTGTTTAACATATATTCAGCTACCTTAATATTATAGTATTTATCATTTTTATCTTATAAACGGTATTTGCAACCTCTGGTTCTTTCACTACGAAGTTATATGAGCAAGTAGTCATTGAACAATTGATGTTCACCATGTAGTATGTCGGATAAATAATTATATAGCGAAAATTTTGCAAAATAGCATTGATCGTGCATTTATTAGAAGAGGAAAATATTAATCTATATCGAACGAGAACTGTCCCATCACTAAGAGTTAATCCTATTTTATACCAAAAGGGCTTCCCTGCATTTGTCCGAATCCTTAAGCTTTTACAGCTGTTACTTATTTCAATAGATATCGGTAAATGTTTTTCTTTACAATTCTAATAAGTATTTCATACAGAAAATTAATAAGATCAATCCTATGATTTGTGAGGTTGTAGACTCGATATATTCTCTTACCCAGTTTCTTAAGTTGTATGCTGGAATCACAAATATTTTTAGATCTAAGATATTCTTTATAGTAATCTATTAAAGTTCTAGAAAATTGTTCACTCCAATTTAATATCGCTCACCAACAGTTCTACGGAGACGTTCCACAGAAATAAAGAAAGCTTTATAAGCTGAACAAAAAAGTATTATTGAGACAGGAGACGGCAACCCCGCCTCGCGAAGCTCATAAGAGGCTGCCGCCTCGGAGAGACCCCGAGGTCGGTGGTTCAAATCCACCCCCCGCTACCATTTGTGGGGGCCCCGCCACCATTTCCTCTATTTATTTTATGAACATTATCTAAGAATGAAATAATAGATTATAACAATGCTATGAATACTATGACACGATATTTACAGTAACTTTTACTGGCAAGATATTTGTTGTTTTACTAGAACTTATTTTAGATTAGATTAGTAAAGTAAACATAAAGGTAAAGAAATATTTGGATACAATAGTATCTACCGAGTCTGCATGTATACCAACGGTTAATAAAAAATTTTATAAAATTATTAGGAATTGAATAAACATAACCATTATGTATGTATTTGTT
The DNA here is from genome assembly GCA_026985375.1 of Desulfurococcales archaeon. Classification (GTDB taxonomy): domain Archaea; phylum Thermoproteota; class Thermoprotei_A; order Sulfolobales; family Desulfurococcaceae; genus JAADCY01. Next base: position 1,532 of record JALSQP010000010.1, read on the forward strand.
TTAAGCAAATGTTATGCATCAGACTATTCACTGAGTAAAGGTTTTTAGCTAGTTTAGCTGTTGGAGTTGCTGGTGAACGCCCGTCTCGACGTCGGCGTGGTAGCCATCAGGGGCGGGAGGATATACTTAATTACCAGTAAGGCGGGCCCAGTGGTGCCCGTCAATGTAGCCCTCGATGAACCACTGAACTAGATGAGGTGGTTGGGGGAGAAGTCCGTGCCCAAACTAATAATAGGTAACCCAAGTAGCTAACCTATCCAAACTAACAGGCATGGGCAACCACTAAGTTAATAACGATATCACAATGGTATTGATGATCATTCGGATCATTCTGGTTATACTTCACGTTAGGATTGTTGTATTCTATGATTGTTTTCAGCACCAGAAACCTTCATCACTGTGTATTTCAGTTTATCTAGCCTTCATCACACGATTTGTGTTTCTGGCATGGTCAGGACTTAAAGGTTTCTTCACTTATTTCTGTGAGTACGGCCTTCATCATCCCTGAGGGTTTTCTGTACCTGTATGGTTTTTATATTTACATCTAGAAGATTTTCTATTGTGTAGTTGTACTTAGTTGTATGTATTGTATGTGCTGGGTTTGGTGAAGGGTATGGATATTAGTGTATTGGTCAGGGAGGGTTTGATTACCCTGGTCTTGTTTCTCTGGGTGATGCTCGTTGTTGGGCCACTGACGAAGCTCTTGTACCAGAAGATGCGTGCTAGAGGGATGACACATATCAAGGCCGTTTACTATAATAGGAAAGTAATACACATACTGGCGGGAGGACTTGTATCAGTACTCGTACCATTCTTCTACACAACACCATTGTTCCCAGCACTACTCGCTACAGTCATGGCTATACTGACATGGCTACCCAGGAAGAAGAAACAGTTAATGGACTGGTTCCAAGTGGAGGAGAACGACTACGAGATACACTTTATAATCATGTGGGGAGTAATCATAACGCTTGCCTGGCTAATCTTCCACAACTGGTGGTACGGTGTAATACCCGTAGCCTTTATGGCATTTGGCGATGGTGTAACAGGCATCGTACGGAACATGCTATACAACCAAAGAACAAAGTCATGGATAGGAAACATAGCGATGGCCGCAGTAGTCATACCGATAGGGTATATAGCCCTAGGATGGATAGGAGCACTAGCAGGCCTATTAGCAAGCATTGTAGAACACTACGAGTCAAACCCGATCGACGACAACATAACAGTACCGCTAGTCAGCTTCCTCACAATATTAATAGGTACAGCATTATTCTAATCAAGACAACAAGAAATAACAATTACTCAATTTTTAAAATAACACATCTCTTTCTCTGCTAATAAACAATAAATCAATCCTAACGACCACTATGCACTCTACCAAGAATAGATACCTATACGATAAAAGACTTGTATTATGAGAAAAGATAAAGAGTAAGTAGAGAAACAATATTATCCAAGCTCAGCAACGATCTCGGCATGCTCCCTTATAATCTCGACCTTCCCACCTGTAGGCCTGACAAGCAGAGTACCACATACCTTGCATCGAGCCGGGAAGGTCGCGTGGCTAAACACGATGTTCTCAGCACCACAGGTCTTACACACAACCTTCAAGAATCTGCTCCTGGGCTGGGGGATAAGGATCTTCCTCCTCTTAACCATGTCAGTGCGTCACCTCAACGAGTTCATACTTCTTCATACGAATACCTCTCCTGTGCAAGATATAGCCGCATTTCCTACACTTAAGCTTAAGCACAACCTTCTTGGTAACCTTAGCGAATCTTTTCTGCTCGCTCTTCCTCTTAGAGCCATAACCTTTCTTCTTAGCCGCGTATCTACGCTCACCCTGAGCCATGCTCCTCCTCTTGCCATGCTTATAAATCGTCACAGTATGCTGTGTATGCGTCCTGCACCTCGGACAATACGTCACTATCATCTTGGGGATCCTCAACCACAGCACCCCTCAACTATTCCGCTCCAACTACGCAGTAGTATCAATCCAAACCAACTTAAAACATTACCTATAATAAACCTAGCGAAAAACTACCATCGTCTATCCTTAACCCCCATATAATAAGCAATGTTGTTGGTGACAACATGGAGAACAAGGATAATAATAAACGCGTATAATACGAACAAAGGCCTAGAAGCAAAACCCGGGTCGACCAACCAGTAAAATAGGGTTGAAGCCACTACGAAATCCAGCTGATCAACAATAGGGAGTGGATCACCCCGCTTAAGCCCTAAGCGCCTCTTAAAGAACGAAGCCGCTATATCCCCCAGTAAACCAATGACACCACCGATAAAACCATAGGGGACAAAATACTCATCACCAACAATAACTGATACAAGCATGGAAGAGAAAAGAGCCATCAAGGCCCCCGTGATGAAGCCCTCAACAGTCTTACCAGGTCCGAGTAGAGGCTTACCATCAATAAATACCCTACCACCATCGATAGGATGAGAACCATTAACTAGTAGTGGAGAAGCATTAGCGATCATTGGAGGCACATAATATCTGATAAACCAGAGTACAAAACACAATATGAAGACATTACTCGAGGGACTCAAGCCATTCAACACCCCCATCCTCGATCACGAAGTATGCCTCAGCCTTCAAGCCCTCAGGCTTAACAATACGGGCATTGCGAAGTCCCTCCTCCGTACCCAGAAAAACTACTACGTCAAACCAATACTCAAGAACAGACATACCGCTAGCAACAACCTCCTCCCCCTCACCATGCGGCTCAAGCTCGGTCAAACCTCTCACCTGGGCCGAAGCGAACAAGTAGGCCCTGCCCTCATCGATCTTCCTCCTCAGCAGAGCAAGTATGAGTCCAAATAAGGGTATGGACTCCTCAGACTCCGATGCCCCCCGGAACGGAGCATTAATACTATCCACAAACACCGCACAAGAATCAACCGGGTAAACCCCTCGAATAATCATCTCAAGCAAACCATACAAATCCCTGGTCTCACCAAACAATACATGCTCATAGTCCTCAGGCCTACGTGCGACGATCCCCTGGTATAAGGAGCCCTCAGTACTGATATAGATACATGGACGGGGCCCCCTACACACTCTCTTCGCGATCCATAGCAACATGTTCGTCTTACCGATACTGGCTTCCCCATAAAATAGGATGGCGCGCGGCGGGAAACCGATAATCTTATCGAGGACGCCCCAGCCAGTAATGCTCCGCGCGCCACCCAATAATTATGACACCACCTATAAGCTGTTACATGAGGATAAAAATAGGTGATACAATATAAAGGATTATAGTTTGAAATCCTCCCATGAAAAGGGTGGAAGAACTGACACTAAACACGCCGAGATGTAGAACACTGGTGCTTGCAATATATGATCCAAGATGGTTCATGAAAGTCCTTGACAAGCTGAAAGCTCGCAGAATACCTTACAGCCTATACTATACACCTGACAATATACCATACTATAGCGTATTCTATACGGACTACAAGTACTTCATCGAGCAAGTAGCGGAAAGAAAAGACTTGGAGATAGTATATGATCCAGAACATCGGCCACCAGTCCTCGAAAAAGCAATCCTAAGAACAAAACTCAAAAAAACATATAATGAGATCATAGTAGGAGTCGATCCCGGGCCCAGTCCATATATATTGGTGCTGGGAGACTCAGAGATCCTCGAAATGAAGAGATTGGATCCAGAGATCCCGCTGGCAAAAGAGATCAAGAGGATAAAACAGGAATATCCATACAGAACGCTGAAGGTGCGAGTCGGGCAATGCCACAATGGATGGAGAATAGCATACATGCTGAAAAAAGCCGAGAGAGACATAGCTGTAGAAATAGTGGATGAGGCGAGAACCAC
>JALSQP010000011.1 GCA_026985375.1 Desulfurococcales archaeon
TTCTTCTATTAGTTTTATGATATTGCAATAGACAAAGTCTACAAGTAATAAGAGACTATCACATTCGTTTTCCACACAATATTCTCTCCGTATTCTGTCCACGATCTTTTCGGCTTTCCTAAGATACTTCTCATTAAGATGATCGTTTTCTAATGAGTCGATCAAGTTTTTAAGATTTTTATAGAGTTCACTAACGTATTTTGTTGCACGTTTATCCAGCAATATTTCCAAAATCACCACCATATCGTTAAAGTCTTTTCCGATTAACGGTTTCCACTAGGTTCTACGTTATTTCATTAATAAGGTTTAAAATGCTTGGAAAATTATAAAAAAGATAGAACGATCTTTCGGATGGTATCTACTAATTTTGCGTGAACTTGAGTGGACATTCCATCAACACCTATGAAGCCTTTTCCGCAGACTCCATCAATGGCGCCTCTCCGTATGCTTTCCTCGATCAGCATTATCTCTTCTTTCCCACTATGGATATACTCAGACTTATCATTAATTGCCAGAAGCAGTGCCTCGAGTGCATATGCCCCCCAGTTACTGACCGTCGAAACTATTACAGTATCTGTAATAGTTGACGACGCTATACCTGATCTGCATGGGCACATACACATATTACCGTAGGGCACGTACTTCCTTACATCTTCTTCTATTATTCCTAGTCCGACTTCGTTTCCGCCATCACCTATACCGATCGTTTTAACATCCATCTCCCTAAAAACATCCAATAGTATCCTTGGATCGAGATGATGTTTCGTCACGTCAATACCACGCATGTTATGTATTACTCCTTCCCTATTAGGTGATGGTTTCTCGATGAATATTCCAAGCCCGATGTCTCTAGAGGAAACCTCCTTGATGAGAATTTCTCTGAATAAGTACTCGTTATCAATACGGGTCAAGAACGCTATTTTTTCCATTGCGGTGCTATCCTTTAAAAGCCTCCTTATAAGATACCCCACAATCATTCTTTGTTTCTCATCATCAAGAACTATTACTACCTCATTCGAGCCTATACTAACAAATGCTCTTGCAAGCACAGCCGCCCCTATTATCCCATCGGTCTCGGGACGATAATCCGGAGGTATGTTAAACCCTGTTATTATCATTAGCGAAGAAGTATCTGTGAGTAATCCGAGAGCATTGCTGAGAGGATCCTCTATTTTTCTCTTAAGGGCTTCGGCTAAGAAGTATATTACTCCGCGTCGGCTCAGATCATTTGCTGTGATCAATTCATTAAGAGATCCTGTTAAACTATGTAATTCTCGCAAAACAGCATTGCACCCATAAGGGAAAAATAGCTTTGCGTATAAATAACCTAGTGTTTTTTGATCATTGCATAAAGGCTAACTATGATAGCTATAATTGCTATTACCAGCGTTAATACTACAAGTCCTAGGACGGACTGGTCGTTTATGTTGTTCTTTATCTTTGACGGTTCTTCCTGTAGCGACGATGTGCCCTTAGATAGAATATCTATATTTTTCTTCATATTTGCCAGTTTCTGCTCTATGTTGTTAATCTTTGCCGTGTTCGCGGCAATTGAGTCCTCAATGATGTTTGGAGTGCCTGATAATTTCTCGGCTAGCTTCTCTAGCTCGGCTATTTTGTTCTCTTCGTTGCTGATCATGCTGGAGAGCTTGAATGCTAGTGATTTCGTATAATCTGTTAAGTCAGTTATTTTTGATGATAAGTTATGGGCTATTGCTACTATTATGTATGTTGGAATAATAATCTTCTCAATTAGCTCCATGTAGATCTGTGTTAGCTCTGATAACTTCCTCGTTGATATAATCTCTGAGACTATATCCTTGGCTTCGCCGAGGATGTAGTCATAGTAGCTGGTCAGCGATGGTGCTATTGTTTTTGCTTCTGGTTCTTGATCCTCGAGTTTCTTGAGTAGTTCTTGTGCTGATGCCTTTACGAGCATTCTACTTAATTGTTTCACCTATTATTTTGCTCGTAATTGTTGGTAGGTATAGCTTGTAATAGGTTGTACCTAGAGATCTTATCGTATTTAAGACCCTACTTATTTGTTATATAAGACTCGTATCGTTGAGAACCTTTGCCTGAAGCATTAGTGATCTTACCAAATAGTTTTTCGCTTCATCAAAATTCCTTTCTCACAATGATTTCTTCCTATAGTATCTACAGCGACATGACATCTGGATCAACATATGAAGAGGAGAAACAGAATATGAAACTAGCTCAGGATACCTGATATAGTCCGCCTCTATTTCCTCAGCTTCATACCGTATACACGGCTCTTCTATAATACCCAGCACTAGTTTTCTAACAATGGGGTTTGAGGGACATAGATGGGCCTTGTAGCCTGCTACACAATAGTAAAGGTCCTTAACGGCTAGTTATGGGTAATCTCCCGCTAGCTTATCCCATCGCAAGACGGCAACCAATAACTGAGCTTCACACTATAACTAGTAGCTGTTTCTCTGAACTGTTTCACTACATCTTTGTCAGAATGTTGAATAGGGCCTGTACTTCTCTGGTATATCCTCATAATACTTAGGGTCTGGTCTCCGATAGACTCAGATATGTCCTATATTTATTGTTCCGATAGATTATCGTGGTTCCTGGATATGCTTGTCTTTCCTCAATATATCTTACAGATAGGCTTAGATGATTTACTCCTAGGGATTCGGCGAGAGCGAATGTTTCTTCGATGCTATGCTCTATAAAATCCCAAGCATGAATCTATAATCCTAGGATCAACTGTATCCCTCAAACACGCGTTTAGTATATATACACGCTTCATTTTGTGTTGAATATAGTGTTTTATTGCGTGGTAAAACAATGAGGTTAATAATATTATTACGTTCTTATTCCACAAATATTATTTATAGTAAACTCGAAGACAAATTTACTGCTAAATCCTCGAAGGGTGCATGTTGTGGAAGCGAATAACATATTTTATGCATTGGGAATAGATGCTGGAGGAACACATACAAGGGCTGTCCTGATAAAACTTATGGATAAACACCAACTGATTAAAGGTATCTCGGAGAAAGGGCCTGGCAATCCAGCGAGTATTGGCTGGGATAATGCATTAAGAAACATATTGAATGCCGCACTGGAGGCTGTGCATCGAGCCAATATATCTCCCATGGATGTCTCGGTTATAGGGATAAGCGCAGCTTATACTGGGTGGGGGAAATACATCCAAAGATACGTCGAGCACTTGAAGAAGCACTTTGTTAATGCCCATATTGATGTTTATCACGATATTTATGCATCTCTGCTTTCATGTTTCCCGAAGGGCGACGGGATAGTACTAATAATGGGTACAGGGAGCAGTTGTTTAGGTGTCCATAAGGGGAGATTGGTTCTTGTGGGTGGTTGGGGACACTTATTCGACGATAAAGCGGGCGCATATCGTGTTGGCAGGGATGGAATTACAGCAGCTCTTGAGTATTATGATGGTAGGGGAAATGAAACTATTCTATTACAACTTCTTAAAGAATATATGGGTATAAATGATATATATGACATAATTGATCGTATTTATTCATCAAATGATCCAAAAAGTATGATCGCGGGATTCGCACCCTATGTTGTTAAGGCTTGCAGGGAAAATGACAAGATTGCATGTAGCATCATTTACTCCGTTGCCAAGGATGCAGTAAATCATATCTGTACGGCTGCCAAGAGACTCGGTCTCAATGGGACTATCGAAGCCAGCATTGTTGGCGGATTTTACAATGGTTCAAAAGATCTAGTAGATCATCTATTCAAGGATATAGCGTCAAGAAAAGATCTTAATATTATAGTGAAGCCTCAGCTAGTCAAACCGGTTTGTGCCGTAGTGTATCCTGGCATTGCCCGTTTAACAGGATTAGATCCGCTCGACTTAGCTCTAAGTGCACCCAATGAATGTAGATAATTAAAATGATGAACATTATTTTTCTCTCTGTTCACGACAAGGCCTTGTAGCTATAACATCAACGCCGAGCCCTAATAGGTTCTCAACGATCTTATCTCCTATTTTTACAGGGGCCTCAACTACTATATCAGCAAGTGCTTTTGAGGCCTCTATCATCCTAGAGAGGGGTATGGGTTTGGCTGTTTTAACGCTTACTACTGGAAGGTCTCCACCAACGCATTTAACTATGCTCATAAGTATTCTCTCAGGATTAACCATCTCTTTCTCTACATATTGCTTGCCTAAGGGGCATGAGTATCCATTTATACTCTTTATTTTCCCATCTTCAAGCTCGACGGTTATCTCACATCCTCTTGGACACACAATACATATTATTTTCTTGACCTGCTTAGTCACGGGGTATCACCTCTACTGTCATTGTATTGGTCTCGAGCGATCTGAGCTTGTCTAGCCTTATCTTCTGGCGTATCATTATGCTCGGCAAGACCTTGAGCTGGGGAATCCTTAAACCTATTTCCTTGAAGCTCAGCCAAACATTATCCTCAGGCCTTGCAACCCGCCCATAGAATAAGGCATCGCTCGTCAGTGTTAGCATTTGGGGTACGATTAGCCTCATGTTCCTACCTAAAACAATCCTGATAGGCTTCTTTATCTTAATGCCTTTCTCGCAGACATACTTGGTGGCAGCTAGTGCGGCTATTTCTCCTTGTTCGACGGCATAGTCTACATAGTCGTTTATTATCAGTGCATTCCCTGCAACAAAAACGCCTGGAATGGTTGTCTCAAAATATTCGTTGACGATGGGCCCTTTAGTCCTTGGATCCGTCTGTGCTCCTAGAATCTCTAGGAGTTTTGTCCGTGGCTTTAGTCCGGCTGCTATGACTATCGTGTCACACTCTATTTCCTTTTCAGTCCCTTGTACAGGCTTGAAGCTTTCGTCCACTTTGACCACTACCGCGGATGATACTCTTCCATTACGTTGTTTAACCGAGATAACCATGTGGCTTAGCAGGAGCGGTATTCCATAGTCTTTGAGACATTGTTGGACGTTCCTCATTAACCCGCTGGGATAAGGTAGTATCTCAACTACTCCAACTACTTCTGCTCCTTCGATAACAAATCTTCTGGCCATTATGAGCCCTACATCGCCGCTTCCCACGATCAATATTCTCTTGCCCGGCATGACACCATACATATCCATGAGCGTCTGTGCCTCCCCAGCAGTCATTATCCCTGCTGGGTTTGGCCCGGTTATCCCTATCTCGTACCTGGTTCTCTCTCTTGCCCCAGCCGCGTAGATTATTGTCTTCGTTCTAACCATCTCTGTGCCGTACGGTGTTATAATCTCTAGCTTTTTCTCCATTGCAGAGACATATTTGGCCATGTTAACATAAGATTTAACAGTGTAGTCAATATCCGTTGATAATAGTTTATCTATGAACC
>JALSQP010000012.1 GCA_026985375.1 Desulfurococcales archaeon
TGCATTCATTAGAATTGTATAATTGTATGGCCCATAAACAACGTTCCAATACACCGTACCATTAGGTATGCCTTTATTGGCACTCACATAGATTTCTCCATTAGATCCCGTCAAATACCTTGCTAAAAGCTCACCTCTCCTATCATATATTTTTATCACGGCATATGGAACAGCACGTCCAAATACGTCCCTAATAACAATCTTAGACGATAACAGGTTCAAACCACATTGTATCTGTTGAGATATTGACGGAGTAATTGTCTCTATAAATGCGGGCATAAGGGGGGCTGCTATCGAAAATACTATTACCGTGGAGATTATCATAGCCCCTGCAGATCGCGAAAGACGAAACGGGATCGAGTGAAGAAGTAATCCTATAGCGATAAGAGTAGGAGCATATATTCTAAGGGCAGTTAAAAGAGTTGTTAATGTTATGAAGAATATCAGAAGATATGTTAGTGAGGAAATTAACGGCGAAATAATAGAGCTCGAGACAAATTTCAGGTTCATACTTACAAGTGCTGAACCTATAAGTCTTAGCGAAGCCATTGTTCCCGCAATAGCTCCTATTTCTTTGGCGCTCCATAGATAGAAAGCATCCCAATCGGTGCCAATGATTCTCGAGATATATCTGATTATGTACAGTATCGCTGTATATGAGAAGATGAGTGTGGCTGAAAAAATACTATCAATCATGAGTTGCGGCGCCCATTTCTTGAGACCATAGAAAGGTATTGGCAACATGTATATCAAAACACCTAGATAGTATCCCAGTACTGACAAATAATACGCTATAACGATTACATTATTAATGATCATGATCCCACACCCAAAATATGAACTCCACTAGGAAACTAGACCAATCCATTCATATAGTGGGTGGAGCCGGTAATGGCTGATAGAATGTATTTGCTATGTATGCGATCAGCGCGAACACTGTTGTCCCCATCGCTAACCAGAACGCTGCCCACACCGCATCTTCTATAAATCGTTCCCCAGTTCTCTTAATTCTCATAAATGGAATGGGTAATCCTCTTATAGCCCATCCGATTACCCAAGTCAGGAAAAATATAACCCAAGCAACAATGGTCACATTCACTATTATTCCCTGAATAAAACTAATAATATTGTTCAATACAACCACCATAAGAGTCTGAGAATATATTGATAGGTGGGATAGCCGAAACTATTAACGGACCCAGGACTGATAACAATGAAGAAATTATGGCCCAAGACGACTAAGATATATTGGGATCCAGACTATAATATCCCAATAATAAAGCCCCTGCCAGGCCAAGAAGATTTATTCTTTATCCTGAAATTAACTGAGCCCGGTGATGCAAGACCAGCTTTTGGCCAGGATTTAAAGAAGCTTCAAACGGCAATATTTTATGAGTTCAATGATTTACGAATCTATGATGTCTTATTCAAAGGCATGTCCATTCTTTTCAATAAGGTTCCACATTGGGATCAGATGTGGGAGGTTGTTTCTTCCGGCAACGTCATGGGTCAATTATATTATGATCCCTTTAAGGATAAGTGGAGGTTCCGTTTAACATTCGCTGGCGCCTACATATTGTATAATCAAGGTATAGCCGATTTCGTCAAAATTAATACCCGCATACCCCGCGGAAAAATCATTCGTTCAACTCCCTCTACTAGTTCAAAACAAGTAGTAATTGTCAATGATAGGGATGAGGTTGTAGGTATAGGAGAAATTACTAGCGGAGGAGTACAGGTAATTAAGATCTTTAAGAGGAGAAAACACCCCGTGGAAACAAGCGGGAAACCAGCGAATCTCGATACTGTTATAAAACATAATGAATATGGCCTGCAGTACTATGAAGACAGGGCCGTCAAGCTACTTAGAAAACTGTATATGCTTTATGGGGGCCCTGTAGTGGTTTCTTATTCGGGTGGAAAAGATAGCCTAATAGCGCTATATCTCACTTTAAAAGCTATTGGCGATGCAGAACTACTGTTTAATGATACAGGACTAGAACTTCCTGATACGATAAAGAATGTAAAATATGTCTCCCAAAAATACGGTTTGAATCTAACTATAGCATCAGCTGGGAATATCTTCTGGAAAGCTGTAAGGGTATTTGGTCCTCCGGGCAAAGATTATCGCTGGTGCTGCAAGATAACCAAGCTAGTTCCACTAGCAAGAACCGCGAGGAAGAAATGGCCTCGGAAAGCACTAAACATAGTAGGCCAGCGTGCATTCGAATCAATTGATCGTGCTAAAAGTCCTATCATATGGAGAAATCGCTGGATACCACATCTGATTAGCGCTACACCTATTCAGGAATGGAACCAGTTACTGGAATGGCTTTATATAAAGAAAAATAATCTTCCATACAATCCTTTATATGATAAGGGATTCGAAAGGCTGGGGTGCTTCTTATGTCCCTCAAGTACGTTAGCGGAGTTCAAAGAGGTAGAGAAAACCTATCCTGAATTATGGAATAAATGGATAGAAGAGCTGGAATATTGGAGAGAAAAACTACAACAACCAAAAGAATGGATAACCTTAGGGCTGTGGAGATGGCTATCACCAGCCGTTGCTAAGCAAAGACTTGTCAAACATATACCTGGCTATGAAATTGATTGGAAAAAAGAATACATCCTCAGATTAAAGTTCTCAGAAACGGGACTAGCCCCTTGCAGAGTAAAGAAGGAAGATAATGAGACTGAGATAGACTTCGACAACAATATTCTACGGAAAAACATGATTGAACGAATCACTTATTCGCTGAAAACAATCACGCCTAATGTTACAATGAAGAACGATGAAGATAAACCAGTAATAAGTATCAACATAAATGATGTACATGCATTAATTTCAAAGAATATAGTAATCGTTGATAAAAGGCTTGAAGATAGTCTTGAAGAGATAGCGGATATCTTGAAAGCTATCTACAGGATTTATGAATGCGCTAAATGTGGAAGCTGTATCCTATGGTGCCCTAGAAATAATATTATACTTAGAAACCACGGAGCTATATTCGGCGATCGATGTAACAGGTGTAAAATTTGTATAGATGTTTGTCCCGTAGCGGAGGTACTCGTAGAAAGAGTTGTACTTCCATTAATAACAGGCGACCCAGCAATATGGAAGAGATCATCTAGAAGACACGGTGATGAATTAATAAAAGCCTTCAGGGAGTATGGCATAGTCGATGAAACTTAAGCATATGTAGCTGTCCAAGCATTATTTCTTTTCAAGAAACTTCTTGATCTTTAAATAATTCTTTTCACTTTCATATATTAATTTATACATTTCATCTTCACTTGACACCCTCCTCAAGATCTTAATGGCTTCGGTGACACCCACACCTGGAGAAGCTAGTAATATAAGAGCTATTCTTCCATAATATGTAAGAAGAAGTGCCCGTTTCTTTAGATCATCAATAATTTTTCTCTCCTCCCGTCTGAGACGATGTCCTTTCTTCCATTTCTCTAAGCTCCTTAGAATATTATCGTCCAAAATCTTTAAGGGAGCTAAGGTTCTAAGACCACATCGGGGGCAACTGAATATTTCCTGGCTGATTAGGTCTTTAACTCTGCCATCTATTGTGTACCCGCAGTTAATACATACCATTTTTATTTTGCGTGAAAGAATCCTATCTTTATATGCATTATAATCCACTACTCCAATGTTTTCGGCCAATATAGGAACATGTTTTACGACTTTCTTCAAAATGCTATCATCAATTGACTGGCTAATTATCTTTGTGACACTTATCTGTCCTCGTTCGATCTTTCTAGCGATATCTATTAATCCTCTTAGGTCGAAGTCTTTGGTTAAAACCTCATTTAATGCTTCATCTCCAATTATAGTCTCTCCGAGCTTATCAAGCAAATAGCGGGTTATCTTGTCTGCTGCAGGATCGATTGCACCAAATCTTTGTCCTACCTGATATATCCTCCAGTAATAATAGGATGTTTTCCTAACTATTGATCTTATGTCGTCAGAAACTAAATGATATAGACTAACTATTAGCTCATATATTAGATCATAAACCCTAGTATCGAGGGGAATATTATATGATTGAAAAACGATATAGTATGGAGTTGAATAAGCGTTTATTTTGTATATTGGATAGCGAAGCCTTATATGAAATCTAAGTATTTCTTTAAGGAGATTGTTTATTCGTGTGCCTCCTGTTAAATATACGACAATGAGGCCTTTACTCTGGATATACTCGACTATTACTCTCTTATCACTAAACATTCTATCTGGATCAGTAGTAAGTTCTTTTACGGCATTTTGTACATGTTCAGGATAATCACGAGTTTTACTAGTTGCGATCATTCTAATGATTGCACCAACATATCTTGCCACACCATATTCTACAGGAATGTTTTCACCTTCCCAATGAGGAATAATCGGTGGTGCTTCAGCTTCAACTCTCTCTACATACAACTTACGCGAATCCTTATCGTACTCAACTACTTTCCAGAGTTTTCCTCCAAGAACAATGGGATCGCCGGGGTTAATGTTTATTAGAACATATTCTTCATTCAAAACACCTACTTTATTACCTGTTGAAACTTCTACTACAGGTATATCACGTGTTTCAGGGATCATGCTTGTTTTATATACGTACAGCCTTGTTTTTCTTGTAGGATATATACGTGAATTACGTACACGTATGATCCTAGAATATTCCAAGAACCCAATTACCTTCTCAAATTCAGTATAATTTAGATTGTTGAAAAGTGGATAACTAATTATTAGTTCGTATAATTCTGATAGTCTGATACCATTAGACTTAATTAGTGATAGAACCGATATGACATAAGCTAAAACATCTAGTGGTTTGTAAATAATGTTTTCCTGCTCAAGAAGGTTTTTCTCAGCTCTTTTAATGAGAATATATGATTCAAGGATCTCTAATGGATTGTCAAGCGGAATAATACATCCTTTACCAACACCGTAGAGCTTATGCCCGCTTCTACCAATCCTCTGTACAAGTCTAATTGTCTGTCTTGGTGACATATACTGTATGACATAGTTGACTAAACCTATATCGATCCCTAATTCCATACTTGATGTTGCTACTAAAGCATCTAGATTGCCACAACGAAATTCGTTCTCTATTTCGAGCCTGTGTTTCCGTGATAAACTGCCGTGATGCACGCCGATCCTTATATCTATTCCAAGAAGAGTATTTGATATTTTATCAAGTATATATGATAATTTTTCAGATAACGAGCGAGTATTGACAAATATTAAGACATGACGATATCTCTTTACCAGTCTTAATATAACGGCTATTCTAGCTGATAATTGTTTATCATA
>JALSQP010000013.1 GCA_026985375.1 Desulfurococcales archaeon
TTCTTAAACCCTCTGCCCCTATGTCCCGCGTCAAAATAACAATCACCTGCTAATTAGATTATATAAACACTTATTATCAAGCGACCTCATATCTATTTGAAATCCTATTTAAATACATTGGAGTAGTATATAATGAATGGTCAGAGTATATATTACGGGGGGCAGGATAAAAGACTGCCTCCATCCTGTTGATACCTTATTTGGATTAGTAATCATATCTATGTCTCTTGCCAATCATATTTCCAGAAAACGCCCGTGCATTCAAAGATAACTAGTCCTTACCGGGTTGAGCTCATATAAGGCGCTATGCCTCCGTAGATAACTATTATCGATCCATAACACATAGTAGGATATATCCTGAGCCTTGTAGTACTAGATCCGGGCATGATGGGGCTCCGCATAATATGTAATATATCCAATTTAGGCACAAGCTTCTTGTCGGAACAGTTTATCCAGTAGATTAAAGCCAACATCAAAAAGTGGACAGTGAATAACTATTCTAGTGGAATGGACTATTCGCTTGTTTGTGTATTTAGGTTCTTCTGAGAACTATGGGGGCTTTTAAGTGCTGGCTTTATAGGGTATTTAGTATAGTGGGCCATTAGGGCTTAATGCCTGATGACGTGATTCCCCCGTAGGGCGGCTCAAGTGGTAGCCACCTATGTGCTCTCGATGAACCATCGAGCCTAGATGAGGTGGCTGAGGGAGAAGCCCGTGCAAGTCCCCAAATAGTTAACGAATATCGAAAATAATAAGCACGGGCAACCACGTGGAAATCCCCAATCTTATTAGCAAGGAACTCAGTGGCACAAACGCGACTCTTGTCTTCCCGCCTAAGCTAATATATTTTAAACAAGTTTGTGATATCTCTCCGCTCTACAAGTACTTTCTCATATGCTAAATGGGGTGTCGGAGATAAATACAACGATGTTCATACCATACATGACCTATTGTCCCGGATCTCTTGTCTGGACCTTCAATATAGAGTCGACGTTCGCATGGATCAACTAGACTGGTAATCAAGGCATTCCATCATGGATCCTGAAGAGTGAGTACGATTGATACTATTATCTTAGATCCCTCATGTACTAACTAGATGTTATATGCAGCTTTTATGCAGACTACTTATCATAAAGTCTTGACAAAGCCGTGCTAGCCATTCTCTATCATAGTGTAAGTTTGTAGGCTGGAGAAACTAGACAATATATTCCGAGTTCCGAGCACCTATGGTGTGCTGTCGGCAAGGTCGACATAAGAGTATCCGTGCTGGAGAGATCAGATGGGGATATTGGGCAAGTGCTTATTTGTCAGCACAGACGTGATAATGATGTATTTGATATGCTGATAATATCCTCTGGTCATTTTTGGCCGAATGTTTTATTAACATGGTTATCAATTC
The DNA here is from genome assembly GCA_026985375.1 of Desulfurococcales archaeon. Classification (GTDB taxonomy): domain Archaea; phylum Thermoproteota; class Thermoprotei_A; order Sulfolobales; family Desulfurococcaceae; genus JAADCY01. Next base: position 1,400 of record JALSQP010000013.1, read on the forward strand.
CTGGATAACAAGGTTATTACATCCCTAACTACAATTCTCTATACTGGTGCTGAGGAATGAGAATCATACCCGTGGCCATAACTATAGCCGGATCAGATAGTGGTGGAGGAGCAGGTATCGAGGCAGACCTCAGAACATTCATGGCCCTAGGGGTACACGGTGCAGTAGCCATAACGAGCGTGACGGCGCAGAACACCTACGAGGTCACAATGATACACGACCTCCCCCCGGAAATGGTCGCTGAGCAGATCAGAGTAGTCTACCGCGACACGGGGATAGACGCGGGGAAGACGGGAATGCTGAGCAACAAGGGAATAGTACAGGCAGTCGCGGAGACAGTCGAAGAACTCGGGTTTCCCTTGGTAGTAGACCCTGTAATGGTTGCCAAGAGCGGTGCGAGGCTCCTACGTGAAGACGCTATTGATGCTCTCATCAGGGAATTGTTGCCCAGGGCAACTGTCGTTACACCGAATATTCCGGAGGCAGAGATCTTATCAGGCATGAAGATCAATAGCTTAGAGGACATGGAGGAGGCTGCGAGAATAATAGTTGAGAAGCACGGGGCGGAAGCAGCGATCGTGAAGGGCGGACACTTAGGTAGTAGCGAATCCATCGATGTACTCTATTATCGTGGAAAACACTACTACTTCAACGCAGAAAGGATCGAGACAAAGAATACTCATGGCACGGGATGCAGTTTCTCCGCCGCGATCGCCGCGCTTCTGGCCAAGAAATACGGGTTAATTGAAGCTGTCAGAGTAGCGAAGGAGTTTATAACATATGCGATCAAGTATGGTTTACCAATAGGTAAAGGCCATGGCCCCGTAAACCCGGCTTCATGGCTAATAATACCCGCCGAGAAATACAGAGTCATAACAATGCTAGGAGAAGCAGCCAAGAAGTTCGTCTCAATACCCGAAGTAAATAGAGTGATCCCTGAAGTAGGGACAAACATAGTCTATAGCCTACCACCATTCTATGCCCGAACAATAATGGACGTGGCAGGGATCGAGGGAAGAATTGCAAGGGGGATCGAAAAACCGGTTGTTCATGGCCCTATCCGGTTTGGAGCCTCAAGCCATATGGCTCGACTGGTCCTAGCAGCCCAAGAGTATGACCCGAGAATCAGAGCCGCCGCCAACATCAAGTACGACGAAGAACTAGTTAAGAACGCCGAGGAGAAAGGATATAGTGTCTGCTATGTAGATAGGAGCAAGGAGCCCGAGGAGATCAAGAGGCGTGAGGGGGCCTCTATACCTTGGATCCTCAGCGAAGCCGTCAAGAAGAAGGGCGAAGTACCCACAATAATATATGATCATGGCGACTACGCTAGAGAACCCATGATAAGAATACTTGCGGATAACCCACTAGAAATAGTTAAGATCATTAAGTGTATCATACATGATTAACCGATCGGTATGTTCTCAATAAGCATTTAATCGTCTCCATAATAAATATTTCTAAAAACATTTTTGCAGAGTAGATCACTAAGGACCATGATATACTTATCATTATCGATGCTTTCTGATCAAAGTTTTAGTTCTAGCAGACAGCTCTCTAAATTAATTCTGGTAATTGTATTGTTTTTATCCGACTTTTATCAACATCTATACAAATGTTTTTCTATTTTCCTCCGAATTAGTACACAATAACGGTGATCTAGTGATTCAAAAGCTATAATATAACCTTTGTCTCAATGAGTTTCTTTTAAGCAGTTCAGGTCTAAGTTTCCTCGCCTCCTTCTCGTGAGTCTTTCTAAAATGAATGAATACATCTACACAGGTTCTCGGCTTGTTTAAGTTGGATAGGAGGCCTCAATATCAAAAATTTCCCGTTTCTTAATGTGGCTTATATGATTATGTAGAATATATTTCATCATTGATGCCTGTATGGTTACCATGGCTTTTTGATCTGTTGGCCACGTTTTCCTTGATAAAATATTTTGTTAATAATTTATATACAAGTTATCGGAGCTCCGATAAAGTATTTTTTCTCTTAATACTGTTTAATATATAGAAACAATTATATTTGTTAAATAAAATAGTTAAGAGTGTGACCCGTAATGTCAAGCATTAGTTCCATACCATTATTTATGGATGAAAAACAAGTTAGAGAGATGGCAATAACTATTGAGAAAAGGCTTGCAAGATCACTTCACGACACTATAAAGGATAAGCTTGGTCCAAATATTCCTAGTGGGGAGCTCGAAGGACTGGGCAAAATTCTTAACAAGTTATCCGTAGTACCCATACTGAGATTTTCTGATCTAAGGCCTCACGAGCTACGCCCGCTTCTGGATTTGTTCATGATTGGTATGAACGACTATTGCTTCGGATTGCTATGCAATGATGATTGGCTGATCGAGATAATTAATAAAGCCCTTGACGTTGAGAACATGTTCAATACGAAAGTTTTCTTCAGCGGCTACATAATGCCTTTCTATAAGCTGATAGTTGAAGAGATTGAAGTCATAGTTTATGACGACGATGCATTCGACTACATCCATGACAACCTTTATGCTGGCATCGAGGATTTCTACAATGAGATCTACAGCTCCTACGAAGAACTAGGAAATAGGCGCTGGGCATTCAGGCTTAGTTATTCGCCTTCAATAGATTTCCTCGACCTATTCGGAATGTGGTAGATTGGTGATCCGAAGATGGATGTCTCAGA
>JALSQP010000014.1 GCA_026985375.1 Desulfurococcales archaeon
GTGATCTGAACCCAGGATCTCCGGCTCCAGAGGCAGGCACTTATAAGGAAGCGTCCCACTAGTTGATATTAATCTGGGACAAATAGGTAAAGAATTAATACCCATTATTTAGTGTATGAGACAGTTTATCTGGGCTGGGTGCTGCTTAACTACATGCTGAGAGATAACTAGATTTATCTTAATGAATATAGCATCATTTAAAGGATTGAAGTATTTAGAACTGATATTAAACTAGTCGTTATCGAGGATCCCGAGGGTCTAAAAATCCCTCCTGCTGGTGATCCTGAGGAAAACCCAGGGTAAAATTAACCAAACGAGGACTTGATAGAGAGGGCTTAGCTAGGAGGGAGATTGAGAGACACTATACGAGAGAGGAGCTAGAAGATGACATTGCCTTCGCTGAAGTATAAGGTTGTCGTATCGGATTCAAGTCCTTTAATACATCTTTCACGAATAGGGCGTCTTTATCTCTTAAGAGAGTTCTTTAAAGAAATCTTGATTCCTCAAGCCGTATACCATGAAGTCGTAGTAGATGGTGAAGGAAGGCCTGGATCAAGGAAAGTGAAAGAATCTCCATGGATACGGGTCATGGAGATAAGAGATAAACGTCTAAGGAATATGAAGCTAGTTTTATGTTCAGTTATGTTTTGATTTGATTAATTCTTGGTGGTAGGGCATTGTAGTCGTTTATGTCATGAATGTAATATGCTTCTACTCCGTACTTTCTTGCATTATTAACCATTACTTTATCTGCACTCACTAGCATAGTGGAGATGATGCTGGCAACTGCTATATAGAATGCATCTATGGCTCTACAGCCTGTAGCTAAAGCAATGTCTATGAGTAGATCATACTCTATTTCATCGATAATGATAACCTTGCTCATTATCTCATCGTATAGCTTTTTGGCTATAGCTCTGGGCTTTCTACGAACCAGTTGCGAGACAAGCTCTATACCAAACACCTGGGGCTCGATAATGTTAAAGCCCTTCTCACTAATGAGCTTAAACAAGCTACGTGCCCTACTACTCCGCATCTCATCATATATGAAGAGCCCATCGATAAAGACAGAGACATCAACTACCAGACTCATTAGCCCAGGCTACCTCCTCTCCTTAAGGAACTCAGCTAGTACGTCCTCCTCAACCCTCTCAGCATACTTGTCGAGCACCTTATCAATACCCTTGGATACACTGACTCCCCTAGACCCGAATAACTTCTTTAAAGCACCTCTTGATACACGGAGTCTCACAACGCCACCAGACATAAGTCCTCAACCATACGATATTATTGCTTACCGAGTCTCTTAACTCTTCCCAAAACCCTGGAGCCGCCTGGTCAGAGGAATCAGAATCCCACAGCAAATATCGATGATTTTTAGAATTAATCATAATGATCTCGTATCAAATTGGCTTCTGTAGCCAAGTTATTTTTAGGACCCGAATACTATGATGGCGGGCCCGCCGGGATTCGGAACCCGGGATCTCCGGCTCCGGAGGCCTGTACTTAAATACTTTTGTCCCAGGAGCTGATTAAGATCTGGGACGATTAGGTATGGATTTTATACTTATTATCTAGATATGTGGGACAAGTGGACTGGGATTGAGTGTCGCTTAGAGAGATAGCTAGGGTTATAATGCTTCTATAGATATAGTGTATGGTAGGGGATTAGAGTGTCTAAGGCTGGTATTAAACGAGTTGTTATCGAGGTTCCTGAGGGTCTAAAGATCCCTTCCAGCGAGCTTGAGCAAAGACTAAGAATTGAGCTGGCCTTGAGACTCTATGAGAAGGGTATAGCATCGCTAGGTCAGGCCCGGAGGATAGCAGGGTTGTCTAAGTGGGACTTTCTAGAGCTACTAGCTCGGGAGGGAATACCAATACATTATGACGAGGAGGAGCTAAGAGAAGATTTAGAGGTTGCCAAGAAACTTGTGGGAAAAACAAGGAAATAAGAGTGATGAAAATAAAGGGCTGTCGGTTGTTTCTGATTCGACCGTCATTATTGCTCTTGCCCAGGTATGTCGTTTAGACCTGCTGGAGAAGCTCTTTGGAGAAATCCTTGTGCCAGAAGCAGTTTGGCGTGAGGTAACGGTTAGAAGTAAGCCTGGTAGCGAGAAGATAAGGGTAGATGGTTTCATACACGTAAGAAAGGTACACAACAAGGAGCTAGTATCCCTTCTACGAGAGTTCGTTGATGAGGGTGAAGCAGAGGCTATAGCCCTAGCATTGGAGGCTAACGCTAACCTACTACTTATAGACGACCGTGACGCTAGAAGCCTAGCAAAGAAGCTGGGACTACAAATTATGGGCACATTAGGCGTAATAGCGTTAGCCAAGTATAATGGCTTAATCCTAGAAGTAAAACCGATAGTAGATGAGCTAGTAGAGAAGGGCTTCTGGATATCCAAGAGGATACTCGAAGAATTCCTTAGAGAGCTAGGAGAAGAATCCTAGCATTATATAGTACACAATTATACTCTTGTAAGAGTAGTAACAATGTTTTACCGAGCTAGCTAGAGGTTGTGCAAGAATGAACTTCAAGATTGGATACGGAAAGCCTGTCATAGATCCGTGGGAGCTCAAAAAGGACAAAGTACTACATGGTAAGAAGATAATCCTAACCTTTCATCCTTCACTACTTGGTAAAGTTAAGGCAATGCTTGAAAACGTCAAGGCTGTAAGACTAAGTTGATGGCTTTTCAGAAGCTTCATGGGAGTTTATCGTGGTAATGAAGCGCTTGTTGCACTTCCTTTTCCCGGCTCTCCAGCCGCTGTAGCGGCTCTTGAAGCTCTCGCCGCTATGGGTGGAAGAGTATTCATAGTCGTTGGAAGAATTGGAGCTATTCATCCTAGGCTAAACATAGGTGATGTGCTCATCCCTATTTGGGGACTACGCGAAGAGGGAGCAAGTTTTCACTACATCTCCGATCCAGACTACATACCCGCCCCCGACACGGAGCTAGCCGAAGCTCTATACAAACGAGCTGTAGTGCTAAAAGGGAGAAGAAGGATCAGTATCATTAAAGGAGGTATATGGACTACGGATGCAATATTTCGAGAAACAATAGACAAAATTGTAGAATATTTATCGAAGAATATATATGGAGTTGACCTGGAATCCACAGCATTAATGACTGTGACAGACTATAGAGGCGTGAGACTAGCTATTATCTCATCTGTATCCGATAAACTTCAACACGATGGAAGATGGATAAGAGGGTTCCAAAGCAGAAGACTTAAGGCAACAGAAAAGCTTATCACTCAAGTAGCTCTTGATGTACTTGCAGAAGTTAAGATCTAAAAATAATCTTTAGGATACCATCCTAACGTCTAGAGACCCTATATAACGCAACATGTGACGAAGTGTAGAATGTGGCGGGCCCGCCGGGATTTGAACCCGGGATCTCCGGCTCCGGAGGCCGGCGCCTTATCCAGGCTGGGCTACGGGCCCTTATAAGATATGGTTTGATTTAGAGTGAAATATTTTATTTATACCTTTATTTTCTTGAAGAGTATCAGTGCTTGTTTTACCTCGTATTTCTTTTGTGTTGATGGCGGTTCTTGGTAAGGGTTCGTTATCTTATACCCAAGCGCATCTGCTGTTTTTTGTGCTGCTCTCGGTATTGCTGGATAGAGCATTATTGTTGAGTACTTGATTGTTTCTAGTAGTGTGTATAGTTCTTTTGAAGGATCCTGTTTTTCCCATGGACGCTTCTCGTTTATGTATGCGTTTGCACGGCGTAGGAGATCCATTATGGCTGTTAGCGCTTTTGATACGTCGTACTCATCCATTGCCTCTCTGTAAATCCTTAGTGTTTCCCGCAATGGCTTTTCTAGTTCTTCATCTATTTCTTCTCCCTCAGCAGTTCCTTCGAGCTTCTTCTTGACAAGTACTCCTACACGTCTCACGAGATTACCGTATGTGTCGGCTAGTTCGCTGTTGTATATCGAGTCAAATAGCTCAGTAGTTACCTCTATGTCTTTTGCCATGTTGAATAATCTCATTAATATATACCTCACTCCGCTGCTATCTTGGTATCTGTCTATGAGATCCTCTATGGCTATCACGTTTCCGGCACTCTTACCGATCTTGAGGCCACGGTTTATGAGGAATGCGTGGACGAGGAGCTTTTTTGGTAATGGCACATCAAGGGCCTTTAGTATTGAGAACCATACAGCTGTATGGAACCATAGTATGTCCTTCCCTATGACGTGGTGTACTTCGGGCCAGTATTTATGGAACTTATCCATATCCTCGAGATAGCCTATGCCGCTTAGATAATTGAGAAGAGCATCGAACCATACATAGACTGTATAATCGGGATCAAATGGTACCTCTATTCCCCACCATACGCGTTCCTTAGGCCTCGCGATGCTGACATCATGGAGTCCATCCTTCTCTATCTTCCCGAGTATCTCCTGCGCATAGCTTTCGGGATAGACTATTCTCCTGTTTCTGAGCACGTCTTTCATGAAGTCTTCGAACTCGCTTAGCTTGAAGTAGTAGGTTTCCTCCTCAAGCCATTCAAGAGGCTTACGGTGTATTGGGCAGTACGGCTTACCGTCGACCTCAATGTATTCTCCGGGGCTGTAGAATTTCTCGCAGCTGACACAATACCATCCAGCATAACTGGCCTTATAAATGAGACCATCCTGGTATAGCTTGTTCATAGCATATTTTACGACGCGTTCATGGTAGTCATGGGTTGTGCGGATAAAATGATCGTAACTTATATCGAGTAGGCTCCAATACCACTTGTACTTCTCAGCCATCTTGTCGACGAGCTCCTCGGGACTAATACCCATTTTCTCCGCAGCCCTTTGGAGCTTCAAGCCGTGTTCATCGGTGCCTGTCATGAAGAATACTTCATCGCCTATGAGGCGGTGATAACGGGCGATAGTGTCAGCGAACACGGTTGTATAGGCATGCCCTATATGTGGTGGGGCGTTGGGATAGTATATCGGTGTCGTAATATAAAATGACCCCATAATTCCACCCGGTTGAAATATTTTCCTTTAATTAATGGAGAATAGTGGTTATAGAAAAAATATTATTTTCCCAGAGAAAAAACCTCTATTTCTTTATCATTGCTTCAAGGGTTGGTTTTAATGTCTTTAATCCACGCTTGGCGAATCTTAGGAAGAGCTTTATCCCTATTCTAACAGGGGCAAGGTAGGGTTCTTTCAAATAGAACCTGTTAATAATGTCTTCGGCCCAGTATATTGAGTGATCAAGGCATTTAACCAATACATCAATATGCTCTGGCTTTAAATGCTCCCTCATGAACCATGTATTCTTCTTTAAAGCACCCATCGGTACAAAGAACATCGGAACAATGACGCTTCTATACGGTTTAAGCCTATCTAGAAGCTCCACGGTCTTAACAACATCTTCAGGCTCTTCTTCAGGTAGACCTAGAATAAGCGTAGCTGCAGGGATCATGTGGTTCTCATGCATTATCCTGAATGCGTCCTCCACGACATCCGGCCATTCCTCCGGCTTGTATGGCAAGCTCTTGGCAGGCATGATGATCTTTGCTAGTCTCGGGCTACCTGTCTCAATACCTACTTCAAGCCCGAGCAGATTCCTATGCTCGTTCAGAATATGCTCCTGCATCAGCTTGGAAACTAGACCATATCTTTCCTCCGCGTATCTGATAGCTGCAAGACTGGCATGTGCCCAGGCGATATCACCTTTAGGCCCAACCTCCTCGGCAACCATCTTATGGAGCTTCAATAGAGGCTCTGGCCGCGGCCTAATACCGTCAGCACCATATAGTAAGACGTCCTCGCTATGCAGTATAACTCCATTTATGCCGGCTTTCTTGTTTACTCTTATTTCCTCCCTGATCTTTTCTAAGGGAATAAAGCGTAGCGGTCGGAGAGTTACACTACAGAACTTGCATCCTCTTGGACAACCCCTCATAATCTCGACTAGGCCGTTAACACTCGCGCCCTTAATAACAGGTATTTCCTCTATACTTGGAGAGTCACCAGGACCAACATACACATAATCTGGGAGCTCCTCTCCATCAAGAGCCTTCTGGACAAGATCAACTATTACCCTTTCAACCTCCCCCTCGATAACGGTGTCAACACCCCATTTCCTCCATAGCTCGAGCTCCCATAGCCACTGCCAAGCCGCCGGCCCACCCATTATGAACTTAACACCTTTTTCCTTAGCTTTCCTTACCACCGGGCTATTCATGAACTTTATAAAGAGCTTCCTGTTAAGCGGCTCCTTCCCCGTCATGCTCCAGAACTCGCTACTGGGCGGCCCATATGCGAAGTAGTCGTGATGCCCAACCATCATGACCTTCATAGTATCAAGGTGCTTGTGGAGGTGATCAGGATCTATGATCGCAGCCTTGAAACCCGCATCAATTAGTACTGCCTCAACCTTCCTCATCCCGTAAGGCGCTTGCACTGGTCTGCCCTCAGAATCAACCTTAATCTTGGGAGCAGCAAGCCATTGCCAGAGCTTCTCAGGTATACCCATAGCTGGACCTGTCGCCATGAAGCCCAAGAACTCTTTTCCATGATGATTACTCATCATAGACCTATCAACGGTTAAGACTACCTCATACTTCCCCATGCTATCACCTCTAAACCCTAATAACCTGGACTTGTCTTTCCTCAAGCAAACGTGAAACCTCCTCCATCTCCGACTCCACAACGCCGATAAGGGGTTTACCAGATCCTTTAATCTCATCAATAATTTTCGATAGCTTGTCCATATCGAGACCTATATATCTTAAAACCAGTGTGAACGCTATATTGTTCTGTAAAACATACCTTAAATCCTCAATATAGTAGGGTGACGGTTTATTGGTAACAATGAAAAGCGTGAACCTACGACACCTTGTCTCAGCGGACATCTTCGCCAACTTGTTATAAGCTGTCAAAGCAACGTCTGAACCCTTTCCATTAAAACCAAGAATCACATATGAATTACCCTCTTCAAGAACGCGGAGGTTTTTCATCTATTCTCACCCCAAGGAAACAATCGTGAAATATGACGAGCTATTTCGTCGAGTTCGCTTTTAAGATAATGATCATTTAGCTCACTAGAGACTTGACGAAGATGCATATGAAGCTTATGTAGATGCTGCTGTACCAGCTTGATCACAGCATTTTTTCTGACACTATATTTGATTTTCCCCTTCTCATGATGAATCTCGACAAGACCCACATTAACTAAGTGTTTTAAATGCGTTGAAAGATGGCTCTTAGCATATCCTGTTCTCTCAGATAAATCCTTGAGCGTTAGGGGCCTTGACTCGCGTAGTAAAGTGGTGATCACTGCGGCCGCGGCAACTGGTATGCCTATGAATGTCAGAAGAGCGATCATGCTCTTCATACTTACCACCATAAAGCTATTCTACATGTTCAGAATATTCCGAACAAACCCTAAAATATATAATCCTTTCTATTATGAACGATTATGAACAATTTTGTGATATAATGTTGAAACAATAGTCAAAAACCATTTGGATCTCGCTCATCCACTAATTGATGCGACTTTCTCCTTGAACTTCTCCCACTCAATAATAAATCGCTCATGCTTACCATAGCCAACCACTATATTACCCATCAAGCACTTTACTTCAAATACTACTCTTCTACCCTGTACATCTACTACTTTTGAGATAAACCTAAGCCTAGCTCCGACAGGGGCAGGGTTCTTGTGATAGACATCAACATGTATTCCGACACTAGTATACTCATCGCCAACGATTCTATCTAATAGCTCCTTTGACGTTATTTCCATTAATGCTATCATTCTCGGAGTGCTTAGAACACCTAGTCCCTGCCTAATAAGAAACCCTGGCGAATCATCTTCCTTAACGATATATTCCTTTTCATTAGTAACTCCTATATTAGGTAACCTCACGACTCCGCGCACCTCCTTGATAATTCAATGACATAATTAATATCGGTTAGACCCGAATTAAATAATCGTGTAAAATAAGCTAGATACGGGGCGATGAATACCTCAACAGAGGAGGAAAGGATATTGGATAAAAAAGAGCAGGCGGAAGTAACGGATTATATTAATATTTTGGAGAACAGATTTGGATGGTTGGTAATAGTATCACTTGTGACCTTCCTTATCTCCTTGTCACCGTATCTTTTGATGCTCGAACAATATCTTACGGGAATACATCTTGTCAACTACGTGACCCCTTACCCTCTCTATCCCAAATACGTGTTGGCGTTGGTTAATGGTCTTTTAATATTTATTTTCATGTTTCTATTCCTAATTATGAAGAGAGAAATATATAGGATGGCGCCATCGATAGCCAGTTCACTCATATTGTCAGTGCTAGCTTTAGCATTAGCATTAATACTCGCCATGATTGAAGCAATGAATATTAATATCATTCCACGATATATTCTTATAATCAATAACTATGTTTATAATCTGGCTTTTTTTGTGGCAATGTACTTTGTTTACATTATGACCGCCTTTGTGAGCGAGATAAGGCCATTTAGAATCAAAAACAAGATATTTAGCGGAATAGGGATAGCTTTTCTTGTTTTTACTAACTCGATCATTATATATATGTTTGTATCATACGGGATAGAAGCGCCAAAAACGCCGCTATTCTTAATGATTTTCCTAATTTCCCCACTAGTCTTAGGATTAGTGCTTGATACTTATCTTCTTACGAGATTCGTAAATCTCGAAAGCATTCATACATTAATCGATCTTGCTGACCTTTCTTTTCTAACGATAATGACCAATATCGTGTTTAATGAAGTCCTCATGGCGCAATTGTTTTTTCCACAGACCAGTCCCTCATCCATATTGGTAAGCCATGCTTATTATATGGGCATAATATCCAGTATTCTGGTATCAATACTTGTCATCGTATCAGTTAATATACTACGTGTGCTTCATATAAAAGTCGGAGCGATAAGAAATATAAGTCACGTACTTGTCGAGGCCGACTTCAATAAACCCGTTGAAACCTATGAGAAGATCGGGTTCTTCTTATCTTTACTGCTTTCTGGAAGAGAAAAAATAAACTTCATTTTAGCTACAAGGCCTGGTTCGCTCATAGCTGATATATTGGCATTGAGATTTCCTAAGAGCCGAATAACCCGTATAGACATTATACCTGGCAAATCCAGTGTCTCAAGGGATAAAAATAGATTTGAAGCCCCGCCTTCCCCTGTCCATCTCCTCTACGCCATAAGAGAGGCCCTCAGCCTTGTAGGTAAGAATGAGCTCCCAGTCCTCATCATAGATACGCTAACCGATATCGAGTTCCTAATAGGCGATATCAACACCTACACGTTCCTTAGAAATCTCGTCTCAAAATTCCCGGATCTACTGTCACTGTATATAATTAATAGGGAGGCCCACTCGGTCCGTGAGATAAACTTGTTCAGAAATATCATTAATAGAGTGATCGAGATATAACTTGTTTATAGGGTGCCAGACATGAAGGCCTTCATATCAATCGATATCGAGGGACTCCCAGGTATCTCCTCAACAACCATGCTTGGACCCAGGCTTAGCCAGTTCCAGCTGGGCTCAAAGATCATGACCGTTATCGCTAAGAAAACAGCTGAAAAACTACTCAGGCTGGGTTTTGATAGAGTTGTTATTGCCGATAGCCACGGCGCCATGACCAATATTAATTATCTGGAGATGCCCGAGAAAACAACGCTCATACAAGGATATCCTAGACCCTACTCTATGCTGGCAGGTCTAGAAAAAGATACTGACGCGGCATTCTTCATCGGTTACCACGCGGCCGCCGGGACAAAACACGGAGTACTGGATCATACTATGAGCGGTAGATCGTTTGCCATGATAAAAGTCAACGGTAGGAGGGCGAGCGAGTACCTGCTAAACGCTCTATACGCGGGCGAATACGATGTCCCAGTAGTCCTAGTTGCAGGCGATGAAGCACTCAGAGAAGAAGTAGAGACCTATACCCCTTGGGCTGTATTTGTACCCTTTAAGAAAGGATATAGTAGGTACGCTGGAGGATTCGACAGCATGCCCGAAGTACTCGCTAGACTAGAAAAAGGACTCGAGAAAGCGACTGAGATTATCAAGGAGGGCAGGGCTAAACCCTTAAAGATATCCAAGCCATACAGGGTCGAAGTAATTGTTAGGGATTCGCTTATAGCAGACGTTGCGGAACAACTGCCCTTTATTACGAGAAGGGACGCCTATACACTGGAATTTAGCGTGGATAACGGGATTGACCTAGTCGGTATCATAGAAGTTCTTGCCATGATGTCCTACGGCGTATCATGTATGCGTGAGAGACTAACCTAATATAAGTGAGTGTATCCAAACGGATAATAACTTATTTTATTTTAAACAACCATCCTAACCTACATAGCAGTAATGCTCCGAAACACTATTATATAGAGGAGACAAGAAAATGCCCGAATTTAATCTAATGGTGACGCATGAGCCAGGCCCCGAGAACTACCGGTATGTGCTCAGCGTATTGAGAGATATCCTCGACAAATACGTGGTCGTTGATGCCGCTACAGCGGTAATCCTGCTCAGAGTCGACGACCCCTACAAAGCCGTAGAGGTATTGAAACAACATAGAGACGAACTAAACCTAATCTACAGGATAATACCTATTGACGCAATCACTAATCCCTATGTAGAAGATGTCGCCGAGAAATCTGCCGAATTAGCGGATAAGAAGATACCCATGGATAAGACATACCGTGTTACACTACGCGGAAGGCTCTACTGGCGCGAAACAAGAATGCCTGCACATAGTAGTGATGCGGTAAAGATCATAGCGGAGAAAATAGATCGGCCTGTATCGCTCACTCATCCCAATTACGTCGTATACATCAGAAGCGTAAGATTATACCATAGAAGACGCGTAGCCACAATTACCATTACAACACCTGACAACATATTGGCGCTGGCCTCGAATAAGCCATGATTAAAAATAAAATCCAGATATTTGATTCTCTATCAGTGAGGCTGAGTAGCGGTTGATAAGGGATATACTCCCAGAACCAATAATTGAGTTGTTCGAGGAATACATATCCAAGATCATAGATACCGTCAACTCTTTTCACCGGGGAATAGAACTACTTAATGATATGCGTATAGGAGAAGCAAGGGAAAAGCTTGCTGAAGCTATGAAGATCGAAAGCGATGCCGACAAGATTAGAAAAAAGATCCTCCTACTCCTCGAGGAGAGCAGACTGGACCCTAGCTTTAAAGAGGATTTCTTCCACCTGATCAAAAGAATAGATAGGATAGCAGACTGGGTTAAAGAAGCGGCCAGAGACCTTACTATAATACCTTATCTTGAAACACCAGCTGACATAAGAGACGGTATCCATGCACTTATAGAAAAAGTAGTATCAATGACAAGACTCCTTGGTGTCGCCATCGAGAAAATACTTGATGAAGAATACAAAGACGCCAAGGAAATCCTAAAGAAGATAGAGGCTATCGAAGAAGAGGCGGACGAGATAGATGTTTCTAACAGGGGTAAACTACTCAAATACTCGGATAACATTAAACCAATAACATTAGCTATTCTACTCCATGACCTAAACAGTGATTTGGAAGATGCAGCTGATGCATGCGAGGAAGCAGCTGATTATCTAAGAGCCTTAATTGTCACATGGACTAACAAGTAGTACTAAACGAATAAGCAAATACAATAATTTATTCAATAACCCTTCCTTATACCTCATCTATAGGATTCAGCATTATTCATCAGCAGTAAATAAAAATCCCAAGCCACAATATTGTGTCGAAGTGGGGGAACAACATGCCGGTAAATACTAGAAATAGTAGAGCTTCCCTGATCATTGCCTCCATTATCGTTGTATCAGGTGCTGCCATAGCTCTTAACCTAATTCCGGCGTTCCCTATAATAGGAAGTGCCGGGTTTATTACTCTTGGCGCACTAGCCGGAAGTATTATAGGTATTTATCTTGGTTTAAGACTTGGGATAACCGCGGTTTTGATAACATTAATAGTTGTTGTACAAATTAATTCCTCATTGATCACTATTTTCGGGCCGTTCTTCTTTATGCCTCTTGTGTTCAGCTTCCTGGTTGCTGGGACGTATTACTCAGGAAAACCTCATTATTCGCTTGGTCTATTAGGCGCACTAATTTTAATATTCATTGTGATCCAGTATCCATATATATTGAACTACTTAGGCGTACTAGTTTATGATGCAGCAATCACCTTGGGACTAGCCATAGCAACGCCATACATTATCGGCAAAAACAGAAATATTCTAAGGGGTGTGGGAAGCGTAATCGCGGGAGTCACGGCAGATCATATGTCTGGGAATCTCGCATGGGTTTTAAATTACTTGTATTTGCAGGGCAACATATCTAGACTGGCTATAAATCCTGTATTCCAGACTAATTGGTATAAAATATGGAATATGTCGGCCTACGTATATCCGATAGAACGCACTATTCTAATCATAATAGGTAGTATAATAGTACTCTCAACACTGAAGCCTTGGGAAATACTGATCAGGAGGAGGATCTGTGGCGCAAGTAATAATTAGGTTCAATAACGCCATGTTACGTGTAGGTGATCACGTTGCACATATATCTAATATCATAGCTAAATCCCCCGGCATACTATACATCAGAGGGCCAAACGGCTCAGGGAAAACAATCCTTCTTAAGACAATAGTAGGGCTGGATGAGATAAATGAAATATTCTATACTGGTATCAAGGTAGAGCCAGAAAATACTAGAAAATGGTTTGTTCCCCAAGAACCATGGCTAATAACCCTTGGCGATATAGGATACGATGAACTATGGCTTATTAGCCATGATAACTACACACCGCCGGGCAATGAACAGCTGATTAAGGAGATTCTAGCTAAAAAAATAGGTTACATGAGCTATGGCGAGAGAAAAATCCTCGAAATAATTAAGGCGCATGGAATCATGCCCGACATAGTATGTTTCGATGAACCATATAGTGGTCTTGACGAGAAATATTCGCGACTAGCAAGAATGATCATAGAAGATCTAAGCAGACAAGCGCTTGTGATCATTGCAACCAATAAAGAAAATGTCTTTCCAGAAGGACATGAAGCACGCGTAATGGCGGGATCGTTAGGAGAAGTGATTGATCCGCCCACACCATCACCGACGAGTGGAAAAATAATTATTGAAAAACTCATTATTACGCGCGGTAAAAAACGAATAAAGATTCGAGAACTAAGGCTTAGAAGTGGAGAAGCGGCAACGATAATTGGGCCAAACGGCTCAGGGAAAACAAGCACTTTACTAGCTATAGCTGGGGCTCTTAAGTATAAGGGAAGAATAGAGATCAAGGGAAAAACAGGCTTCGTCCCAGATGATACGCTCTTAGTGTCTCCGGGAGTGACTTTAAGAAATGTAATAGATAATCTGTGCAAGCATAGAAAAGAATGTGTTGAACATTCATCTAATACTCTGAGAGAACTTGGTGTTGAAGACGATGATAAGCCATATGTTACACTTAGTGATGGTCAAAGGAGACTAGCACTACTGATCCCTCAGCTGTTCTCTAATAGATCAGTACTCCTGCTGGATTCATGGCTTGAGGGCATAGATTCTCTAAGGAGAAAGGTGATCTATGATCTTATCAATCAATACCTTGAAGGAGGAGGAACAGTCATTACAACACTTCCACGCGGTGAGGAGCTCGATGTCATTGAAGGCCTACCTTCCCCTTATGATTAGAGCAGGGTCATTCATTACGGTCTTGGCTCTACTATACATGTTTGGCTCTATTAATTCCATATTTATATGCTCAATACTTATTACTTCAACGTTTGTTACGCTTTTGAAAATAAAGGGGGCTGGCTCTGCTGTATCTTACCTATTAAGCGTAGTAATAATTTTAGGTTTAACATATTTCTTTATGAGCCTTTACGGCATATATCATAATATAACATTTATCGGGTACTACAGCGTATTTATTCTCTTCTTTGGCACCATAACCGACATAGAATTATTATATACTATTAGACATGGAAGAAGCCGCCTCATATATGTTCTTTTAGCACTTAAGATCTATGGGGTTATTATTGAACGATACTATAGAAGCCTAGAAATGAACAAGGCATTACTTGGTAGGCAACGAACAGTTTTTCTCAAAGGAATAATAAGTACGCTGCAATCACTTCCTTATCTCACGTTCAGGATCGCTGAGTATCTACATACGCATCTACCATATGTTATGGGTCAAGAAGCCAATTTAGAGAAATAATACAATCCCTGGATACCCGGTTATTGTTGAAGCATACATCTTCGAGGATCAGTAATCTCTTTTTAATCCTAGGCCCTCCCCTACTATAACCTCTAAGCTCGCCATTCTTACCGACAACTCTGTGGCATGGAATCACTATGGGTTCCATGTTTTTCTTCATGAATAGCCCAACTAGTCTTGGAGAAATACCGAGAATTTTAGCCAGTGATCCATATGTAGTAGTCTTGCCTTGAGGAACTAGATTAAGCAGAGTATATGTTGCCTCCATGAGATCCTTTATTGTAGCTTTCCTCACGACCCCCTTATCTACCTCCCACACGATCAATTCTTCTCCCCGACAAACAAGTAGTTGTCACAGTATTGGCTGAAATTCCATCTACCGCCGCCCGCCCTGATCACGTTTTTTACAGCTTCAATGTTCCGCGGTATCATCGATGCTACTATGTTGAAGTATTTCGGAACTATTGTGGACGGGTAAACGGATGCTGTAGGACCTACAAGCACTAGGATTTTATCGTTTCCAGCCTTCTCAATTATATAGTCGATCGTGTCATTGACTAGCGTCGCACCCGTTATTATGATCGTTTTGGCTTTTCCGATGAGCCTGGGAAGCGAAACATCGGGGAACGCATTATATCTGTTCAACGGATTTCTCTCAACAACATATATTTCGCTAATTCCCTGCTCAGCGAGTTTCCTCCTTAGAGGACCCATGTTTCCTACTAATAATACTGGCTCTACAACATGTCTTCCTATTAATTCTATAATGTCTGCTTCAATAAGCTCTATTTCTCTTTGCTCTATTGTTCTTATTAGGTATGAGCCGAGCGCGTTCATGAGCGCCTGCGCTATTGTCCTGTCGTATGGATTAGGGCTTATGACAAGTCTTCGTAGCTCATGAATTGTCTTGGGAAGCTTTAGGCTAGGAGAGACGTTCAGGAGATCCTCTATAGGCGTGATAGATACGCCTAAATACTTCTCATCATCAACCATGATCTCGCAGTACGAGTACCTCAGTCCTATAAGACACTCAGTGATCAGGGGTTCTTCACGTAGTAGGGAGATCTCTTTCTCGGCTATCTCCTCGACAAGCAAACCATGCACCCCGGCCTGCAATTAATAACTTATACCATTCTAAGGATATAATTAGGTGGTCACATGGCTAAGTCCTCGAGGATCAAGGGTTTCTATAAGCTAAGTCTTGACGAAAGACTTAAGATAGTTGCAGA
The DNA here is from genome assembly GCA_026985375.1 of Desulfurococcales archaeon. Classification (GTDB taxonomy): domain Archaea; phylum Thermoproteota; class Thermoprotei_A; order Sulfolobales; family Desulfurococcaceae; genus JAADCY01. Next base: position 15,475 of record JALSQP010000014.1, read on the forward strand.
GTGGGCAGGCCTCAGTGATGAGGAGGTAGAGCTCCTCAGGAATCTCGGTAATCTTCCCGAGAAAATAGCTGATAGTATGATCGAAAATGTGATCGGTGGCATGACTATGCCCTTCGCCGTAGCGGTTAACTTCAGGATCAACGGCAAGGACTACCTTGTCCCAATGGTTATCGAGGAAACAAGTGTTGTAGCCGCAGCGAGTAATGCCGCTAAGATGCTCAGGGAGGGTGATGGAATAACAGCTAGGGCTGGCCCCCAGGAAATGATCGGGCAGGTCATGCTAGTTAACGTGACTGCCCCCCGGTACAAGGCCATGAAGATAATCGAGCATAAGGAGGAAATACTAGATCATGCGCGGCAACAAGACTCGACACTACTAAGACTCGGAGGCGGTCCTAGAGACCTTGAGGTACGCGTCCTAGACTCTAAGATCGGACCAGTCATAGTCGTTCATCTAATCGTTGACGTCTTAGACGCCATGGGCGCTAATGCTGTAAATACCATGGTTGAAAGCATCGCACCATTACTCGAGAAGATCACGGGTGGTGAGGCGAGGCTAAGGATCATAAGCAACTATGCTACAAGAAGAATGGTCCGGGCATGGGCGAGAACCAGGCCAGAGAACGTTGGTGGAGAAGATATAGCGAAGAAGATTGTGGAGGCAAGCATACTGGCGGATATTGATCCGTACAGAGCAGTGACGCACAACAAGGGAATCATGAATGGAATAATAGCAGTAGCTCTCGCCACAGCACAAGATCATAGAGCAATCGAGGCTGGAGCCCATGCCTACGCCGCTCGTACAGGAGTATACAAACCGCTCAGCCACTGGGAGCTAGACGATGAAGGATATCTTGTTGGAGACATCGAGCTACCAATGCAAGTAGGTATCGTTGGTGGGGCGACAAAGGTACACCCAATAAGCAGGATAGCCCTGAAAATACTTGGCGTAAAGACCGCTAAAGAACTAGCAGAGATTATGGCTGCTGTCGGATTAGCACAGAATCTCGCTGCATTACGTGCACTGGTACATGAGGGAATACAGAAAGGACACATGAGACTACATGCTAGAAACCTAGCAATAATGGCTGGTGCTCAGGGCGAGCTCATAGACAAGATAGCGGAGAGAATGATTAGTGAGGGGAGAATAAGGTTCGACTATGCAAAGAAGCTCCTCGAAGAATATCTAAAGGGAGAAGCAAAATAAGGCTAGAGAACGAAAATATAGTATGGCCGCGACGCCCAGGCAAGTCCTGGCGGGATGAAACGGCCAGGGACGTATTCACCGTCATCCATATATTTTCGTAAAGTTCTTTTTCCAAAAATCAGTAAACCTATGCAGAGCCAAGTCCTATGGATTAAGGGAGAAACATGTTGCTGTCGAGAAACTATGATATAATAATCATTGGTGCCGGGTATACAGGTCTCGCAGCAGCTGCTTCACTCCTCGAAAACAAATATAATGTACTCGTGATCGAGCCCGAACCAGGGCTTTCACAGTACACTTACTATGCCGGATTAGGTGATAAAGCCTACATCGATGATAGTGTAATTGATTTCTTAACCAAGTCCGGAGTAAAGGTTTTCAGCGATAATGATAAGAAGTGGATAAGGCCTCTCGAATACATCGTCAAGCTTTCCTCGAGAATACTCGACCTTGGTGGCGAAATCATTGTTAACACTGATCTAGAGCCTCTGTTCTCACCCAGCGAAACAGGGATAGTGATGAAGGGCATTATTATTAGAGAGCCCGACGAGCACATGTTCGGCGATAAAGAAATAATAGGTTCGCGAATAGTCGTCGATGCAACGGCTAACGGTTATTTAACAAGCTTAGTGCTGGATAGACTTAAGATCAGTGTTGTATCGGAGGGTTTAGGCCCTATTATTCCTGGTTCGCAGGAACTTGTTGAGAGGACCTACTGGCTAATTCCCGGATTTATTGCTGCCGGTATTTCTGCCGCGATGATTTATGGTTGTAGTCAGCCATGGCCCTATGTCTCGCCATTAATCCTTAGCGGTCTCAGGGTTTTTGAGCTTGTTAGAACCGGGTATAGCGGATATGTATCTAATCCTCTTCCTCCAAATGTGATCTAGTATTTTTAGATGTATCTTATAAGGATCATGGAGAGTATACCGATTATTACTTGCAATGATAGTATAAATACTGTGACATCTTTCTCTCGTGCATACCCCTTTAGCTTAATCAGTGTTTTTATCGCAAAATGGGTCAAGCTGTAAACCTTCTCATATGGTGGCAGGATAGTGCCGTCTGCCTGTACTTTGCCAAAATTCTCCTTATAGACTCCGTCCTTGAGTCCACGAAGGAATAGCGCTAGTTCTATGAAGTAGAGAGTGAAAAGCATGATGCCGAATTTCTCGAAGTTACCCATAATCACAATTGCTGCATAGTATGCTCCCAGACCGTGAGTGAAGCTATTGCCTGGAAACACTTTCGCCGGGTACCAGTTATAGATCATGAAGCCAAGTATTGCAGCCAGCATTATAGCTGATGCTTCAAGGCTTGGATGTAAACCCTTGACCCACGAGTAGATGAGCACGAACAACATCAACAATATACCCTGTCCAGCCTCTAATCCGTTATATCCGGCCAACATATTGAACGCGTTGGATGCGCCAAGTATACCTACGGGAACCAGTACTAGGGGATATAAGAGACCTAGGTTGACCGGACCTATAATGGGAAGTGTTATGATAGAGTATCCAGCCTTGATCACTACTATGGGAAGAGCAAGAGGAGCCATATAGATGATCTTGCTCCACGGCTTCAATCCTTTCTTCCAGCCAAGAATATCGTCTAGGAAGCCGAGGAAACTAGACATGAAGAGCATGAGAGCTAGTGCCATGAGCTCTAAATTGTATTCCTTGTACTTGGAAAGGTATATCTGTAGTGCGATGAATACCAGGAGACCGAAACTAGCGGCGACACCGACCCATATTCCGCCGCTCTCGGGAACCTGTATTTCCTTGGGCTTATTCATATCTTTACCGGTCAAGCCTATCTCATGTGCCTTACGGATCCACCAGCGGACCAAATGGAGACTTAGCATGAAGCTAATTATAGACGCTAGGACAACATAGAATACTTCTGTCCATGTAGGCAACAATTCCGGCTACCCTTCTCTTTCTTCATCTGCCCATCTAGTATTGAACACGAGATATATCTCCTTAGCTCTTTTTTCACCTATCCCTTCAACCTTCATAAGTTCCTGGACACTAGCATTAGCTATGTTTCGTAGCGTACCAAATACTCCCAGGAGTTTCCGGGCCAGCTTAGGCCCAACAAGACCCTCAGTAACATATATTATCCTCTCCTGGATGGTCATGGGTTTCTTCTCGACACGTAGCCTATAAACTCTCTTCTCGCTAGTCTTCCCTAAGCTTTTAGCCTTCGATACCAGCCATCCGATAGTGGCGGGTTTGTTTGGCGTATTCAGTATCTTGATGTCAAAATCTATCATGAGCGTATCAAGTACTCTGAGCACGCTCTGGATCTTCCATCCTCTATATTTTTCGAGGACGCCAAGCCAGCCCTCGATGATGATCATTGGTATGTAGCCATCCCTCCTAGCCGCTTCAACGAGTAGTTTGGCTTGTTCCCATATACGGTTATCACGAATA
>JALSQP010000015.1 GCA_026985375.1 Desulfurococcales archaeon
CGATAGTTTATCGTTGTTATCCAGAACTCGTAGCCACGTTTAAACGTTATGTTTCTTACAGGATATTCTTTCTCGGCCTGCTGGAACATTAGCCAATTATCTAATTCTACGTTTTTGAAGTCTACTCCCAGCTGTCTACAAGACTCGTAAATTCCCCTAACCAGCACTATTACTCCATCAGTATATCTACGGTTAGGTATAATCTTGTAAATTGCTCTACGGAAAGTGTTTTTCCAACCGATATCAGTAGCAGGTAGAATAGGATATTGTTTAGCTAAATTAAGCATCTTGAGAGAAGCTATTCTGAACAACCAAGCAGTACTATGCAATCTTCTAGCTTCCTCTCCATCAAAGTTAAATGGTAAAGTCAGTGTTATGTAACTCATATAGGGGAATCCCCAGATAAACTTATAAACTAAGAAGATTAATAAGCATATTGATGACCGTGGGGTTCCAAGAACCGCTCCCGTAGGGCGGTGAGGGGCTCCACGGAGACCGTGATGAACCCGAGGGTGACCATAAAAATATAGAGATAATAAACAAACACTCTCGGGTGAACGGTAAAAGTGAGAATATACATTGAAACATATGGCTGTGCTCTGAATAGAGCTGACGAATCAATCATGAAGACTGTGCTTACTGGAAGAGGCCATGAGATAGTATCTTCGCTAGAACATGCCGATGCCATAGTAATTAATACATGTACTGTCCGACTAGACACAGAGTTAAGAATGATAAAAAGAATCAAACAAGTACGAGATTTCTGCCGAGCACATGGTAAGAAACTGGTGGTGGCCGGATGTATGGCTCAGGCGCAACCCTACAAGATCTCCAAAATAGCGCCAGAGGCCAGCCTTATATCCCCCCAGAATAGTAGCAGAATATACATGGCTATTGAGAAAAGCGGTAAAGTGGTACTCCTAGACGGCGATAGAGACAGGAATTGCATTGGTTTATGGGCTGATAAGGGAGTAGCATATATTCCACTCCAAGACGGTTGCACAGGTAATTGTAGCTTCTGCATAGTGAAGAATGCACGTAGAAAACTCGTTAGTTATCCGATAGAAAAAATAATCGATGCGATCAAAAAAGGCGTCGCTTATGGTGCTGTGGAAATAGAGCTTACGGGACAAGATACTGCATCATACGGCCTAGACCTTTACGGCTCCCAGAAGCTTCCGGAACTACTAGAACGTATCGATGGCTTACCCGGGAATTTCATGGTTAGAATAGGCATGATGAACCCAGACAATCTGAGGAACATATTGGATCAAGTGATAGAGGCCCTAAGGCAAAGCAGGAGAATCTATCACTTTCTCCACATACCACTCCAGAGTGGAAGTGATAAGGTATTGAAGATCATGAGGAGAAAATACACTGCCGAGGAATATGTTGAATTAGTCAAAGAGATTAGAAGAAAAATACAGGGGATAAGTATAGCCACCGATATAATCGTAGGGCATCCAGGCGAGGAAGAAGAAGATTTCGAGGCAACCATCGATATTATAAAGAAACTAGAATTTGAAAGAGTACATGTTGCTGTTTACAGTATTAGACCTAACACTCTATCCGCGAGAATGCCCCAAGTCCCGACCAAGACAAAGAAAAACAGGATGCTAAAACTACTTAGAGTAGTAGAGGAGGTCGGCTACAAAGTACATGCACGTTACATTGAGTCAACGCTGAATGTGTTTATCACAGAGAAGACCAATAAGTGGATCGGCAGAACTAGGAACTATATTCCCGTGATCATATTAGATGATTCCAGCTCACTCAATTACGGCAAACATGCAACAGTGTTTATCAGGGACGCTACATTCTATGATCTCCGGGGAGAAATAATCCATTAGATCGTAGTTTCTATAAATTCTATCTCAGGATTATACTTAATCAACGACTTGTTTATCTCGTTAGCTAGTCTAACAAGATCGGATAACCTAATAGGGGTTGATACAGGATAAGCCCTTATTCTCGCAACAACTTCTCCAACGCCAATTTTCTCTATCATTATTTTCTTCGAGTCTATCCTGAATATTCCCAGATCTATCTCCTCAATACTCTTTATAAGGTCGTCGACAACTCTTAGTGGATCTATCTCACCAGTATTTAGTCTGATGAGTATCTGAACCGATGGCACATACTCTTTGATAATAGCATTAACTAGTAAGCTGTTTGCAATGTATATTCTCTTACCATAGATATCCTCAAGCGTTGAGACCATAGGCTCTACATCAATTATTCTTCCATAAACAGGTGTTGTGTGCCCTGGTAATCTTATTTCGTAGCTCTTCCCCTTGATGTGGCGGAGCAATTGCAGATTAATATATGCGACGAACTCCCTGATCTCATAGAAGAACAAGATGAAGCTTGATACAATTAATATCGATATAGCTATGATAACTATATCAGGAGGAACAAACACATTCAGGATGGTTACCAGAATTATGAATATGACAATGACATCTATGAACCTACTGATCGTGTTCTTTGTTGAAGCAGATACTATTCCTCTATTCATGAGCGAAGTCAGAAATCTAACGAGCAATATTCTCATGAGTACAAGTATTATTATGACGAGTATGACTGACTGGAACTTAAACAGTAATTGCTCTGGCGATGGGAAAGTAAATGTCCAGTTAAAATACACGTATATTCACCCTTTGAAGTACCTCTCAACATCTTCTACTCTGGACAACACTATTAATTGATAACCTGGACGAAGTACATCGTCCTCGATAGGAGGACGAAGCGTTTTTCCATCGAATAGCAAGAGTATCTTGACGTCTTCAGGGAGCTTTAGGTTTCGGAGCTCTGTCCCTATGACAGGATCTGTTTCTGCAAGTGATATCTGGTAGATCTTATAGTTTCCGACAATGCTGATCAGCTTTGGCGAGGATATCGAGTCTAGATAGCTATTGAGGATTGATGCTATGAGACTTGCCTGAGATATAGGTACTCCTAGTCCGAGTTCTTGAAGTAGATTCGCTATCCTGTGATCGGTGACTTTAGCCAGCCTGTAGGGGACATTGTATAGTTTGGCGATTGCAAGTACGAACAAGTTTATCTCGTTCCTACCTGTCAGCGCTATTACTATGTCTATTTCATCCATTTGTATGTCGCTCGCATATAGTGTTACATCGGTTGCATCCTTTCCTATGACAAAGATATCATATTTACTTGATAGCTCAGCTCTTCTCTGAGGATCCTTTTCCACGACATAGACTTGGTGCTTCTTAAGGTCGAGGAGACTCAATAGTTCCTCTGCAACTCCTCCTCCACCAACAATAAGTATTCTCAAGGAAGCATCACTCCGTGATTAGGATCAGCGCTTCTTTACCTTAGTATTTTAATAACCTTGCGCCCGGATATAAGTCCTACTAATAAGAAGACCTGTGTATACTCGACTCTTCCGATTAGCATCAATATCATTATCACAACTTTCACGAGCAGAGGAGCATTAGGTGCTACTACTCCAGCGGTTAAACCTACACATCCTGCTGCGGATGTCGCCTCAAATAAAGCGTTTATGAAGCTATATCCCTCCGCAGTTATTAGTAGCGCTCCGATAAATATTGCGAACATATGGACTATTGTGAATAGAAGGGCTTGTCCTATCTCTTGATCCGTGATGGCGTTCCCATCTATTTTGATCGTCTTCTGTATCTTGTCTCCAACAATGGTGTTTATGGACGCATACTTGAATTTTTTCACTAAAATTAGCAGTCTGAAACTCTTTATGCCACCAGCTGTTGAGAATATCATCCCGCCTATGAACATCGATAGTATAAGTATGAGTTTTGTAGTTGTTGATAGCCCGGCGATAGTTCCTATATTGAATCCTGTCGTTGTCATGGCCGATACCAAATTGAAGGAGCCGGCGATAAGGGAATATTCTAGGGGTTTATGGTCTACTAATATGTAGCTGAGATCTGTTGCGGCAACCAATATGATCATCGAGTAAACATATGTTCGGAACTCCTCGCTTCTCCACACGCTACGTAGTTCTCCTCTCAGCATCTTGTCAAGCAAAACAAAGTTCATACCTCCTAGAAACATTAGAGCCATTACCGGTATGTATGTCAGGGGTGCTCTATTGAATATGACTTGGTAGCCTTGATCGTATGTTGACATACCACCGGTCGCTACTGTTGTTAACACGTGGTTGAATGCCTCATAGAAATTCATGCCCGTATAGACATATGCTATTATTCCACCTATCGTTAGGATCAGGTATATCCTTATGAGTCTCTGCGCAGTCCGATAAAACGTCGCCTCTATCTTTAGGGGCCTCTCAACACCATAGGCGGCTGCTCCCACTCTGTAGAAATACGGGAACAGAACCATCGCAAAAACAACTACACCTAGCTCACCGCTCCACTGCATTATGCTACGCCATGTTACTATGGATGGCTTCATATGATCGAGGCCTGTCAGGACGGTGAAGCCTGTACCGGTGAAGCCCGAGATCGATTCAAACCATGCATTGACAAAGCTTATCTTCAGGGATATCATTAGCGGTATGGCTGCTTCGAGGGAGATCAGCGGCCAAGCTAGAGATGTAGCAATTAATCCTTCAAGGAGAGAGAGGGGTTTAGCCTCGATTTTCTGGAGCAGGTAACCCACGAATATAAGGATTATTGAGGCGATGAAGAAGGGCCAGGTTACAGGTTTCAAAGTGATCATATCAATTAATGGTACGCTCAGCATCAAAAGACCAAGCACTATCTGTAGAGCACCAATTATCTTCAAGATACTGTTCCAGTTAATCACCGCCAAAACACCATGATGTCAAAGATCATGGTAAATCTCAGTAACGATACCGGCCACGATGATAATCTAAAGTATGTTTTAAAATTAAATATTCCCCATAAGAACAATAAGATCCCCCGCAATATCAATACAGGCTTTAAGATAATAAAGAATATGCGGGCCCGCGGGGATTCGAACCCCGGGTCTCCGGCTTAGAAGGCCGGCGCCCTATCCTGGCTAGGCTACGGGCCCACTGCTCCACGCCAGCCTTCATCTTAGGAAATATTTTTCGGGGGATATAGGC
>JALSQP010000016.1 GCA_026985375.1 Desulfurococcales archaeon
GATCAAGGGTAAGATAAAGGACATCGGCGAAGCAACTATTAATATGTACAAGGGCTTCATTAATGAAGCAAAAGTGATTGTGATGCGCGGACCAGCAGGAGTCATTGAGGACGAGAAGTTCAGAAAAGGCACCAAGGAACTGCTTGACGCCGCTGTAAATAGTAACGCCTTCGTGCTGATAGGCGGCGGACACCTAGCATCAATGGTTGATCCAAAGCACGTCAACGACCATGTACATGTCTCAACAGGCGGAAACGCATTACTGCTATTCCTATCCGGCGAGACGCTGCCAGCCCTCAAAGCGCTAGAGCTATCAGCAACAATGTTCCTTGGATGGTAAAACATACCCGATCCCTCTTCATCAATTTATAACTAAGGCAAGGAGACTTGGAGGTGATAGCGCTTATGGGGAAGATCAAAATTGCTGTTAACGGCTATGGAACGATAGGCAAGAGGGTTGCAGAAGCAGTAATGCTACAGCCGGACATGGAGCTCATAGGGATCGCTAAAACGAGGCCTGACTATGCCGCCCTACTAGCATATAGGATGCGAATACCCATATACACATCCAGAGAACACATCAAACTCTTCGAGAATAATGGGATCAGAGTCGCTGGAACCATCGAGGACATGCTTAGAGAAGCCGATGTAGTGGTTGATGCTACGCCTGCAGGTATCGGTGCAAAGTATAAGCCCCTATACAAGAAGTATGGTGTTAAAGCATTGTTTCAAGGAGGAGAGAAGCCGGACATTGCCGAGGCGAGCTTCAATAGTTACTGCAACTACGATGAATGCATAGACAAGAAATATATAAGAATAGTGAGCTGCAACACAACGGGGTTACTAAGGCTATTATGTAGTCTGAACATATACAGCAAGATAAGAAGAGTTAGAACAACAATAGTCAGAAGAGCAGCTGATCCTAAGGAAGACAGTAGAGGCCCCATAAATTCTATCAAGCCGAACCCAGTAACTGTGCCAAGTCACCACGGCATTGATGTTAAGACTGTGCTTAGGGATCTCAATATAGTCACAACAGCTGTGATCGTTCCAACCACATTAATGCACCTCCACATAGTCAACATAGAGTTCGAGAACCCGATGACCAGAGAGGACGTAATCAACACACTCTCTAGTAGGAGAAGAATAGTATTAGTGAATGCAGAGCTGACAGATCTAGATTCTACTGCCAAGATAATTGAGGCCGCACGAGATCTCGGCAGGAAGAGATGTGATGTTCCAGAGCTAATAGTATGGGAGGATAGCATCCATGTCTCGGGCAACGAGGTGATACTAATGCAGGCAGTACACCAAGAGTCTATAGTTGTCCCCGAGAACATTGATGCTATAAGAGCTATTACGGGCATAGTCAGGGATCCGGAGGAGTCGATAAGAATAACTGATCAAACTCTGAAAATAGGTATTTTTCACGAGATGCTCTCCAGACCTAAATCGTAATACCCCATAATTACTTAAAATATAGATGGAGGTGAAAAATATGAATTATAGAGAAGCACCCACATACGAGATAAGTTTCATGTACCGCAAAATACTTGTCCCCGTTGACGGGAGCGAAAACAGCCTCAAAGCCCTAGACCTAGCAATAGACCTTGCCAAACACTATGGCTCAAAAATAACAGTCATCCACGTGAAACCCTCAGGTTTCAATCCCGAGGTCGACCCAATAGAGAAAGCCAAGAACCGTGCCAAGGGTAGAGGTGTAGAAATAACTTATAAGATCAAGGAGTTCAACCCTGCCGAGTCAAGTACATCACAGGCAATCCTCGAGGAAATAGTTGATGGAAACTATGACCTCGTAGTACTTGGCGCGAGGGGAAGAACGTTAAGCGGAGAAATATATCTAGGAAGTAAAGCATTATCAATAACTATTAACGCGCCCGTGACAGTGGTAATTGTTAGGTAAAAAGTTTTACTCCTTTATTAAGAGTCTCATGGCCTTAGGATAATCTTCCTCTGGCATCTCCTCGGCAGCTGCCTTATAGTAGTTTGCAAGACCTGATGATACTTCAGCAGTATACCCAGCATCGTGAAGAGCTCTAACGATGAGCGAGTAATCCTTAGCTGCTCCGGCTACACTGAATTTCGATTCTTGTCTCTCATTCATAGCTCTCAAGTAATACTTCTTGACTACTTCGCCAAACCATAGCTTAGATGATATACGTAGGAATTTCTCGTGCTTAACCCCATAGGCTTCAAGAATAGCTAGGCTCTCCCCGATCAGAGCCGGCATCACTAATCCTATATTGTTAAGCGCCAACTTTATCGCTGAAGCCGTAGGGATTAATCCCACCCTAAACACTTCTTGACTATACAACGAAGCTATTTCTTCAGCAGTATCTAAGACATCATCGCCAGCAAGTATTGTTATTAATTTGCCTGTTCTAGCATGATCTTTACTTCCATATACGGGTGATTCGACGTAATGTAGTCCCGCGTTCTTCAAGATATTGTATACATGTAGGCTAGTGGTAGGTGTGACTGTGGTTGAGTTCATTATTAGGATATCCTTGTTCTTAAGCTGGAGTAAGCCATGCTCTCCACTCACAACTTCCAACAAGGAATTGTCATCGAAAACAAAGATTATTATCGCGTCAACATCCTCCATGTTAGCGGGCGCATCAACTACACTACATTCTATCCTGCTACATAGCTCTTCAGCCTTAGCCCTAGTACGATTATACACTACGAGCTCAATATTCTTCTCTGCCAAGTACTCGGCGAGAGCTGACCCCATTCTCCCTGTTCCTAATATTCCTATCTTCAAAGCAGAGACACCTAACACTCTACTTTTTCCTCAGAATCAACTGTAGGCTTCAAGGGTATCATGCAGAGGAACTTCAGTTCTTTATCTCCTTTGTTCCAGTACTCGTGCTCGACGTTCGGCGGCACATATATGAAGAATCCCTGGGAAACCCTGTATACCCTCGAACCTATCCTGATCTCGCCTACACCCTCCAGAACATATATTTCGTGTTCCCAGGGATGATGATGAGGATTGATGTGTCCTCCAGGCTTTATCGCGAACAACCGCATCGCGAACGCTTTAGCACCATCATCTTCTTTGATTAGCCACCTAACGAAAGTTTGTGTACCTATATCATCAGGTACTTTTTGTTCTTCGACGAGCCCATAATATCCAATTTTTTCCCCACAAGGACCTTTTCTGAGAATCATAGGTGACACCATTATGATACTATCTGTGCAATAGATAAAATATGGTGTCTTCAATCAAATACTGAAGTAATCATTACTGAGAACGATTATCTTCTCATTATTTTTTCCTCAAGAACTGCTTTCTCCATCTCGTCAAGAATATGGAGTCTATACCTAATATAAATTACATCACTTAACGGTATAAAGCCCGAGTTGATGAGGAACATCAGTTCGGCAAGATCCCTGGCACCATACTTCTGCGCTAACTTGCGCCTCTCCTCATCAATATACTCGAGCATATCATCAACACCTACAACAATGCCGCCAAGATCAATTGTTGCCGCCGACACTTGCTACCCCGAAAAAGAATGGGGCGTGAATAGATTATAACATCTATAATAGCGTTGTTACCCAGGTATTATCTGGGTGATAATGTGAGGTTTAATCCTAGGAAGGCCGCACTAGTAATCGTTGATATGCAGGACAAGCTATTGAAAGTGATAAGTAGACGTAAGGAGATCATTAAAAGCATTATGTTGCTGTTAGGTCTTGCCGAGCAGGAGAAAATGCCTGTGATCGTAACTAAACAAGTAAAGCTAGGCGATATAGCCCAAGAAATAAAGGATCATATTCCCGAAAACGCTGTGTTCTTTGAGAAGAAGAGCTTCAGTATTTTCGGTGACGAGAAAATAGCAGCTTACATTGAGGGTCTCCAAAAACAACAGCTCATAATAACTGGTATTGAGACACATATTTGTATACTCCAATCGGTTATGGATGCCCTAGATGAGGGGTACAGGGTCTATGTGCCATCCGATGCCACGGCTTCACAGGTAGATTCTGATTACCGCTATACATTATCCCATATGGCTAGACTGGGCGCTATTATCCTGCCATCCGAATCGCTAGTGTACATGGCAATGAAAACCAGTGAGTATAGAGGTTTCAAGAAGATCTTGGAAATGGTAAAAGCTAGGAGACGCCAAGACTAGGGCAACATTATATTTATTATAAATAATACTTCCTACCGGGGGTGTCGTGTTTGCTCATAAACGACATGCTCTCAAATATCAGAAACAAGATCGATCCATGGCTAGCCTATGATTCTCTGAAAAAGATTACATGGTACCATAGACTACAGGGCTCGTCCGGATTATGGGATGCCGTGAACAGCATTAAGGAAATTCTGTCAGATCATGGAATAGGTTTTAAGGTGATCAAAGTAAAGCAGGGCGAGAAGCTAGGATTCCTCGAAGCACCTGCTTCCTGGGATCCAGTTGAGGGTTGGATAGAGATTAGGGAAGGAGACGAAGTACTACTTAAAATAGACATGCATGAACACCCAACTCTTATTTCAGCCCATAGCCCTGGAGGAGAAGGAGAGGCCAAGCTAAGTATTGAGAAAGAAGGCGAAGAAGCAATACTTGGCACAGGACTATTAACATCGTTATTTGAGAAACATAGAGATTCCAGGCTCATAGTGTACTATACGAGGTCTAGATACGCTGAAGCTGTACCCTACACAGGTCTCTTCCTAAAGCCTGGAGACACGGAAGGACCAGCTGTAGTAGGTATACCAGCGTCGGCCGCTCTAAAAATATTTGAGAAACTGATTAAGGGCCGCGAGGTAACCGTCTCCTGGAGTGTTAAAGTTAAATGGCATGACAAGGGCCTCCCTATACTTTACGTTGGCAGCAAGAACCCGAGAATACTCTTCATAGCCCATATATGTCACCCTAAGCCAGGAGCTCATGATAATGGTAGTGGAAGTGCCGCTCTCATATCGATTGCGAAATACCTATCGGAGCGTGATGGAGAAGGCTGGGCAGTTGTATGGGTACCAGAA
>JALSQP010000017.1 GCA_026985375.1 Desulfurococcales archaeon
TACGGCTGCATTGTATTTCTCTGTGAGCATCCTGATTGTTTCTGCATGGACCCTTATTCTGCGGTCATCTAGTATCTTGCCGGTGTCGGGGTCGATGGGCACATTAATGTCTATTCTTAGGAGTATCTTCCTGCCTGTTATATCGAAATCCTTTAGGGTCGGGATCCTTGGTAGTTTTAGACCGTTCATCTACATCACCTCCTTCTTTTAAAATGATTTGAGAAAAAGTCTCAACATCACTTATTCTAGAATCGAGTACTGAACTTATTAATTTACTTCTTAAATAATTAAAATAATTATTTAAATTTATTTGATGAGACATTTTTTCCGGTCCAGGCAGTGCTTCATGGTGGGAGAAATTTCCCACAAAGAATTACTATTTAACTCTGTATAAGCTCACATTAAATTCTGTTGGTTTACTGAAACTTTTTCTGAGAAAAGGAATAAAAATAAAAATGTTGAGATGATTATGGCTCGTTCTCGAAGTGAATAGCTCTTGTCGGGCATACACTGGTACAGAGTCCACAACCATAACATTTATCAACATCTACGATTGCAACCCGCTTACCTTCTTCAGTGACGATAATTTTGGCTGCACCATAGTCGCATACTTGTTCACAGAATCCGCATCCAATACACTTCTTGGCGTCGACGACTGGTGGTTTGGCCCATATTCTCCTGGGCTCTGGACCGAGGTATTTCAGTGCTAGGCCTTTGACATCGAGAATGCTATCGTAACCGTGTCTTCTGAGCCACTGGTCTATCTCCTTAGCTATCCTCTTGAATACTTCTGGGCCCTCAATGAGGACGGCTGTACATATCTGGACAGCCGATGCGCCTGCCATAAAGTATTCTATAACATCTGTACCCTTTGTTATACCGCCTACACCGATTATTGGTAGATTAGTGTTCTTAGCGGCTTCTGCAACCACGGCAAGAGCTAGAGGTTTTAGTGCTGGTCCGCTCATCCACCCGTATCCCTTAGGGCCTCCTACGATGGGGAGACCTGTCTCGATATCGATGTGGAGTGCCGGGCCAATAGTGTTTGTCGCGACTATTCCGTCAATACCTACTTTCTCGAGCTCTTTTACGAGATCTGGTATGTTTGGTGTGAATGGACTGAGCTTGGCAAAGATCGGTATGTCAACGGCTTCTCTCAGAGCTTTTGCAGCCTCTACTACTGGCCTGTAGTCTTTGCCTATATAATGTGTTGAGAACTCTATGGCTTCAGCGCCCGCTCTCTGTACCTTAGGTCCCAGGAGAGCTAGTTCTTCTGGCTTATAGCCTATACTGACTATGAATGGTACCCCCTTCTGCTTAGCGTACTCTCTAACTATCGGGTACTCTCTTTCGAGATAATGTTCTGCCGGGATATCGCTCCACAGCTCGGCATTGAGCAGTGCGTATATGAATCTATAGTTGCCGCTGTCCGCGTTAACAATCCGTATGTCGCCGGGTCCAAAGGTTTTCAGTATTTGAGCCCTAACCAGCCCTCTATCTACAACGCCCATGCTTGGACGCGGTACTATTGCTGGTTTAACGCTTATGGTCTTGGCGACGACTGCACCAACGCCGTTGTCGATCAGTAACTTCATGGTTTCAGCATCTCTAGATATAGGACAGGCCGCATTCATTAAAGGGTTCTTTAGCTTTAGACCTGCTATCTCGACTTCGAGGCTAGGCATACAGTAAACCCCCATGAGAATGAACTGCACTATTAAATCATATTCGTGGTTTCTATATAAGCATCCCTATCAAATGACTACATCTGTGATAGAAACCATTAGTTTATCTAATGTGAATGTTCAGAAGCGTGTTTCAAACTTATTAGAAGAATATCTGTGAAAACAATGTTGAATCAATGAATTTTTTTATCAAGCACGAGAAAATAGTTTTCAACATATTTTTTATAAAAAAGGTTCCTTGTTTAGCCACAGATCGGATACTCGTCCGGCACTTTAGCCCTGAAGTACTTGCCGGTCTCGGGGTCCTGGAATAGTCCTACCTTAACGCCCTTCCTGCCCTTGGGGCTAAGTTGCCATACCTTCTTGGGTACTAGTTCTACCTCCTTTCCGCTTGGGGTCTTGACCTTGACTGCCTCGGTGCATGCGACCATAGCTATCACCGTACTATACATTAGAGTGTTATGGGTTATTTAACTTTTTCCTATCAGTATATAAAGGTTTAATACTGTACTATTACACTCTGTAAAATTTATATAAACATTTTAGATTCTATATAATCATTAATATAGAATACCTATATGGATCATGGCATAGATCAGTATAGATATAACAATATGAAAGAGTTATAAAAAATATAAAAATGTATTAACTATTTATTTTTTGTCAAGAACATCCAGCTGATACTCGCCCTTGCTCAGCATTCTATCCCAGAGTCTCTCGACAACTCTGTGGACGTACTCGAGTGCTTTAGCCTCGTCTATCGTGAGGACTTCCCTTTCCTCCATAACTATTCTGCCATTAACAATTACTGTTTTGACGTCTTTGCCCGTGAACGTGTTGACGATATGCCCGTACACGGTGTTCTCATTAACAGGTGTTGGCGATAGTTCTGGCCTAATTATTACTACGTCGGCTTTCTTACCCACTTCCAAGCTTCCGAGTTCTTTCTCTACACCGAACATTTTAGCGACGTTTATGGTCGCCATCTCAACGATCTCCTGTGGCGCCATGAGTCTTGGGTCGAGATTCCATACCTTGTGTATAAGATAAGTTGTCCTCATGTTCTCGAACACATCGAAGATATATCCATCATTGCCTATACCAACATTAATCCCCATCTTCATCATTAAGGGTATTCTCGGTACACCTACTGCATTGAGCATATTGCTCATGGCATTGTGTGCGACATGTGCTCCACTTTCCTTTATGAGTTTCAGCTCGTCATCGTTGGCGTGGACGACATGTACTAATATAACGTCTGGGCCTAGGAATCCGAGTTTGTGCATCCTCTCTATAGGTCTTATACCGTATCTTTCCATGTTATGATATACGTCTACAAGTCCTTCCTCCACGTGTATTGAAAGTAGTGCACCGTATTTGTTGGCGATCTCACGGGCCATCCTGAACAGGTCATCTGTCACAGTGAAGCTTGCATGCAAATATATCGCGCCTTTCACAAGTTTTGATGGATCATTGTTGTTCTTCATAATGAAACGCTCATTCTCCTTTACTCCTCTGATTCCCTCCTCAATGCTACGCCTCTGTGTGGCTTCGAACGTGAGTATTCCTCGTATGCCGACCTCATTTACCGCTTTCTCCATGTGGTCAAGCACGCCCTCGATCGCGTTGGGGCTGCTTATGTTATCGAAGAACATCGTTGTCCCTGATTTGACAAAGTCGAGAGAACCTATGAGTGCGGCAGCATATGCGTCCTCGTGGGTCAGCA
The DNA here is from genome assembly GCA_026985375.1 of Desulfurococcales archaeon. Lineage (GTDB taxonomy): Archaea > Thermoproteota > Thermoprotei_A > Sulfolobales > Desulfurococcaceae > JAADCY01. The sequence goes on from JALSQP010000017.1 coordinate 3,412, forward strand.
GTACGTCTAGTGCCCACCATATTCTCTGCAAGTTCTGGATGAAGTCAGTGGGTGGTTCTATTTTGGCGAACCAGGGGCTTGCGCGTAGCAGTTCTCCATAGAAATGGGTGTGTGCACATAAGAATCCAGGCATTACTACCCCTTTCTTTGCATCGATCACCTTCTCAGCATCGTACTTGTCCTTACCGTTTCCCTTGCCTATGCCCACGATCTTGTCTTTGTCTATAGCGACATAGCCGTCGGGGATTATTCTGCGTTTATTGTCCATCGTTACTATTAGTCCATTGTTTATAAGAATCGAGACCTTTTCCTTCATGATATCACCTTGCCTAAATGAAATCTTGGTGCGACAAAATTATAATCTTATCATGAAGAATGATGTGAATGATCGATACTATGATTAATACTGTATCCTATATATAGTGATAAGAGTAAGGAGAAGAGAAAAAGAATTGTGGGTTAAGACTTTATTACTGGTCGGGTATTATCCTTGTTCCAGCCTTGCCCTTGAGTGCATCGTATGCCTGTGATAGGTGAGCTATGATTGCCTGTTTACCGCCGTTCTTGATGAATCTTATTGCTGCTAGTACTTTGGGCCCCATGCTTCCAGGCTTGAAGTGGCCCTCTTTGTAGTATTTTTCTGCTTCGCTAACAGTCATTACATCGATCGGCTTCTGCTGTGGTGTTCCGTAGTTTAGATACACTTTCTCCACGTCGGTGAGTATCATGAAGGTCCCGGCACCTATCGCTGACGCCAGCCTTTCGCCAGCTAGGTCTTTGTCAATCACGGCTTCTACGCCGTGAAGCCATCCTTTCCCGTCAAAGTATACTGGGATTCCTCCTCCTCCGCTGGCTATAACGATGAATCCTTCGTCGAGAAGCCTCTTTATAGCCTCTATCTCCACGTGGCCTTTGGGGTCTGGTGAGGGCACTACTCTTCTCCAGCCGCCGCGCGGATCAGGCTTTACTGTCCAGCCGAATTCTTCGGCGAGCTTCTTAGCTTCTTCCTCTTCGTACCATGGCCCGATATACTTTGTCGGATTCTGGAATGCTGGGTCGTCTTTCTCAACTATGGTCTGCGTCACGATTGTGACGACTCCCTTGATCTTCCCGTTGTTGAGTAGTCCTTTCTCTTTGAGCTTGTTGTACAGGCTCTGCTGGATCAGGTATCCAAGCCATCCCTGGCTCATAGCGCCTGCGATGTCAAGAGTCATTACATCCAAGTTCTTGAGCTTCTTGCCAGCAAGCATCCACTCGGCGATAATACCTACCTGTGGACCGTTACCATGTGTGATTGCGACCTTGTAGCCCTCCTCGAGTATCTTTACGAGGAACTCGGCACTCTTGTAGGCGTTCTTCCAGTAGTTCTCGGGGGTGCCGCGTTCTCCCTTGGTCTGGAACGCGTTACCGCCGAATGCAACGACTACATAATTCTCCTTACGATTCATTCGATACACCTTCTCAGCGTTTTTGTTAGTATATCTTTTTCTTTTCAACATAATATGGTTTAAAAATCCTAATGTGGTAGGAGAGTCTAGATCATAAATCCTGGTAATCCGTTTGGCCTAAATGCTTTCTTAGGCTTTAACCCGTATCTCCTCATAAGCTC
>JALSQP010000018.1 GCA_026985375.1 Desulfurococcales archaeon
CCTCCTGGGTACTTATACTCTATGGTTGAATATAGTCTGAAGAACGTGCTTCTCGCCAAGCCTCTGTCGATGGAGCCTTTATTCATGATGAGTGCGTCTTCGATGTTATAGCCGGTGAAGCTCATAACAGCTACTACCATGTTCTGCCCAGCTGGCCTCTCGTTGTATCCTATGATCTCCATTGCTCTTGTCTGTACAAGGGGTTTCTGTGGGTAGTGGAGGAAGTGTCCTCTAGTATCCATTCTTCTCTGGAAATTAGCCGCGTATAGGCCGAGGCTCTGCTTAGCCATAGCTGCTTCATAGGTGTTTCTCGGGCTCTGGTTGTGTTCTGGGTAGGGTATTATCGATGCGGTGATGCCAAGTATTGCTGGTGTCCATATCTCCATATGAGTATGTTCGGGAGTAAGATCCTCTGGATCCAGAGCTATGTATGCGTTTTCTTCTTCATCGGCGTCCAGATACTCTACTATGCCGTTTCTGACGAGGTCTTCGAAGCTCCACTCGCCAGTCATTATTTTCTTGACGTGATTTGGTTTGAGCTTTGGTTTCCCATCTTCCACTATGAGGAGGGGCCTCCTTATTCTTCCGGCGTCGGTGTTCACGAAGACTTCGTTGATGTAATCACCCTTTATGTGGGCGACATTGACCTCAGAGCTTATCTTGCCCTGTCTTCTCAGCTTCCTTATCTCGTTAGCGAGCTTAGCGCCATCCGGATGGTATCCTATCAGCCTACCATTTAGATAGACTTTGGACCATGTCAGAAACTCAGGGTACTCATAGCCTTCCTGTAATTGTTTCTTTGCTTCTTTGATCACTTCCTTGATCGGTTTGACTCCTAGATTGTAAAGTACTGGCTCTACTTCTTCTTCGGGAACGCCAACGCTTACATAAGCCATTAGTGCGAGGTTCTTCACAAGACCAATATTTGCTCCTTCTGGTGTCTCGAATGGGCACATACGGCCCCATTGTGTTGGATGAAGTTCTCTTGCTTCGAAGTGTGGCTGGTTCCTCGCTAGTGGAGAAACAACTCTTCGTAGGTGGCTAAGGGAGCTCATAAGGTTTGTACGGTCCAGAAGCTGGCTCACACCCGTTTTTCCGCCAGGCCAGTTTCCTGTGGCCATGGCATGTAGTACTCTGTCTGTGAGCATACCTGGTTTGATCAGCTGCCTTAGATCTACCCGCTTGTATTTGCTATAGTTTCTCTCAATGGCATTTCTTATCTCTCTCCTGAAGTAATTGGCCAGGTAATGGCGTACCAGCTGAGCCAGTAGGTCACCAGCTAGCTTGAGTCTCTTATTCCTGTAATGATCCTTATCGTCGGGTTTTCTACGTCCAAGGACGAGTTCTAGGAGCTTATTTGCCATCTGGGCAATGAAGTAGGCTTTTTTGAGTCTAGTTTCGGGAGAGGGATCAGTGCCTATATGTGGAAGTAGGTATTCATCGAGGAATCTCCTAGCTCTTTCAATACGCTCCTGTCTGGGTCTACCAATAGCTATTCGTACACCGATGTAGTCGAGAGCGGCTTCAATGGTTTTTCTACGATGCTGTTCTTCGAGCCTTTTTCTTTCCTCGGGTGTTGCGTCTTCTGGCATTTCAAGTTTAGGAAATATTGTTTGTGCTTGGATAATGCTTGGCATTAGATATGTTTGTATCTCGGGGTCTAAACTAACCGCATATGTAATGTCTATTTCTGATGAAAAACCAAGTGCGGCCATGAGTATGACTAGAGGTATTCTTAAACCCTGAATGGATGCATAGAGTATTCCATCTTTTCTTCTCTCAATTATTAGTTGGCTTCTACGCCCTCTAGATACGCTTATAACTTTTGCGAGATGAGTTGCCGAGGAGCTCTCGCTGGCGTAGTCGACCAGAACATTATTGCTGGCCAGGTCTTCTTGAGCAATGAGTACTTTTTCGCTACCATTTATGATGAAGTATCCTCCGGGATCCTTGGGGTCTTCACCGATTTTGACTAATTCCTCTTTTGACATTTTGCTTAGAGGATCGATATCGGATTTGAGCATGATTGGAAGATCCATTAATAGTATTTCCTGCTCTTGTTCTTCTCCCCTATCGGTTACAATAGATAACCGTAAATATACTGGTGCAGCATAAGTAAGGTTTCTCAATCTGCACTCTAGGGGAGTTACTTCTTTCTCGAAGCCTTCTATAGCCCTGACAACTGGTTTACCAATCCTAAATCCCTTGATCACCACTTTAGCTATTCCTGGAACCTCTATTACTTTGAATTCATCGATAATCTCTGGTAGTGTTTTTGATATGAATCTATTGTAGCTGTCCAAGTGCTGACGGACTAGTCCTTTTTCCTCAAAGAATTTCTTCATAACGACCCATCGATCATCGGGGATTGGAAAAACCTTGGCGCGTGTAACCACTTTTAAACACCCTTCTTCTTTGGTTTAACTGTATCGACTGCTACGTATCTGTAAGCAATTGTTTCGCCCGCTGTGGGGCTTCTCCTAATAATCCTGATAATATCCCCTGGCCGAGCACCTATGGCTTTGACAACAGGATCATTGATACTGATCCAGGGGAGCTGGTAAGGCTTTATGTTTAGTTTTTTCAAAACCTCTAAAGCTTCTTCAGGAGATAATATTTCATGTTTGGGGACAAGCTCATGTTCCAAAATATTAGGTTGTTTCTTTGACATAACTTGATCCCTACCTCGATAACATTATCTACTCCCAAATCAAGCACGTAGTTCCTAAGGGGGGAGATTATAATACGGGGTCTTAAGCTTATCGTTCGGGAATAGTATTATAGTTTAATATATCTGATAAAAATTACCTAAGTCTTAATCCCTTATGACCATTATGTGCTAATTATATTAAATGGTTGACTTAAGGCCCGCAGGAGATGGTGGACCGGCCGGGATTTGAACCCGGGACCTCTCGGATGCCAACCGAGCGCTCTTCCAGGCTGAGCTACCGGCCCACGTACCCGGAGAAAACAGTATTCGCAACCAGCTTATAAAGTTTTAATTTATTTTTCCTGTACTCTGTATCTCTTGATCTCTTCTATTTTGTGATAGGTTACTATATAATCATGTATTATGTATTAATACGTGATAATATTGAAAGGTGTATTCTATGCTCGGAAAGAACCCCCTAGATATTACTCGTAAGGAGCCCTTATCTCGCGAAGAGATGATCCAAGCTATTAGATGGGCTATAATGGCAGAGCTCGATGCTGTTAACTTCTATACCCAGTTTGCAGAGCTTATCCAAGATGAGGGAGTGAAGAGAGTATTTCTCGATATTGCCAAGGAGGAGAAAGAACATATTGGTGAGTTCTTAGAGCTTCTCCGTCGTTTTGACAAGGAGCAAGCTGAAGCGATTGAACATGGGCGTAAAGAGGTAATAGAACTGCTTAAAGAATAATGGGTTTCTTTGATTCTTGTTAGCCCATAGTTTTTCTATCCCCATCATAATATATATCCAAGAATCTACATAGTCTGCTCAGTCCTAACCACAGCGGGCGGGGGATGCCGAGATATTGAGCGATATTATCGACAAGATAATAGAAGAGCGTCTAAAAAGACATGGACGGATATTTGTTAATAAAGAAATTCTATTACCTGACTATATACCAGAGACGCTTCCCCACAGAGAGCGTGAAATCAGAAAACTAGTAGAGATCCTTGTTGTTGGCCTGAAAGGTGAGAGGCCAAGCAATATCCTCATCTACGGATTAACTGGAACAGGTAAGACAGCTGTCACGAAATTTGTATTGAAAAAACTCATGGAGAAAGCCCCGAGCCTGGGTGCTAGGATAAAATACGCCTATGTGAACACCCGCAAAGTGGATACGACATATCGTGTATTAGCATCAATAGCGAGGAGCCTGGGCCTTAGAATACCGTTGTCAGGGATAGCCATATCGGAAATATATACACGGTATATACAAGCACTCGAAAATTGGGGCGGCCTCCACATAATAGCTCTCGACGAGATAGATTATTATGTAAAGAGACATGGTGATGATCTTCTCTACAAGCTTGTCAGAATCAATGAAGATCTCGAGAATGCTAAAGTAGCTATTATAGGCATAACAAACGATATCAACTTCGTCGACACACTCGACCCACGTGTCAGGAGTAGTCTGGGAGAAGAAGAAATAGTGTTCTCTCCGTATGATGCAGAGCAATTATTCGATATACTATGGGAGAGAGCACAGAAAGCATTCGTTCCAGGAGCTGTATCTGAGAAAATAGTTCGTTACTGTGCAGGCCTCGCTGCGAGAGAACATGGTGATGCCCGCAGAGCGCTAGACTTACTGAGAGTTGCGGGAGAAATAGCTGAAAGACAAGGTGCGAACAAGGTCGAGATAAAGCATGTTATACAAGCATCCCGCGAAATAGAGTATGGTAGAATATATCAGGCCGTATCAACACTTCCGCTACACGCTAAGCTGGTACTTAACGCCATTATATACCTTGTAAAGACAAAGGGAAGCGGGACCACAGGGGAAATATACAGCAAGTACAAGGAGATTGCAATGAGCTATGGATACGATCCCCTAACCCAGCGCAGGGTCAGTGAGATCATAAACGAGCTTGACATGCTGGGTCTCGCGACAGCACTAGTAGTAAATAGGGGAAGATATGGTAAAACCAAAATAGTCAAGATACCCCGTGAACTACTCACGATAATGGAGGAAGCCCTTGGTGAGACGTGACGTAATAGCTTTTGATGACGGATATTTTCCACCCACATTTAAGGAATCGAGAGGGAAAACTCTCCTTATAGGAGTCCTGTATCATGAAGAAGCAGCAATATCAAAAATACTATGGGACATCATCGTCGTCGACGGATTAAGTACCACAAATAAAATCATAGATATGGTTAGCATTCTCAATGCATATTCAGGTAATTCGGTCATTATTCTTGATGGAATAACGTATGCTGGATTTGACGTCGCAGACCCTGATAAGATATACTTAGCGACAAAAATACCTGTTATCAGCTTTATACAGTACCCACTAGATCTAGAAAGGATTAGACGTACTCTTATCAAACATTTTTCAGACTATGAAACAAGATATCGGGTAATCCATAGAACCTACACGAAGGCGACACCCCTGATCACACCATGGCGTGTGGTCCGATTCTATGCCGTAGGCATAACAAGAGAAGAAGCCTTGTCACTGTTGAGAGGGCTAATGATCTACAGTCCTGTACCAGAACCTCTAAGAATAGCGCATATGATCGCATCATACTTGTCGAAATACATGCTAGAAAAAGGCTATCTTTCATGATTATCGATATTGGGAGAAAAGTATATGCGGGCCCGCCGGGATTTGAACCCGGGACCTACGGGTTAAAAGCCCGCCGCTCTACCTAGCTGAGCTACGGGCCCACACTGGTTATTACAAAGTGTGTAGAAGGGATTATAAAATACGCGTTCCCGGCCATATGGTGGTTGCCCGTATCCGTTAGTTTAGGTACTTCTAGCACTTAGGTTATTTGTGATTACCTTGGGCACGGGCTTCTCCCTCATCCCTTCTTGGGGTTACATTGGTCGGGGCTTTCGGGGTCTCCACGAGACCACAGGGCCCCACATCTCGGGTGATGAAATTTAATCCTCTAAGGGCTAGGTTCCATGAAGCAACAATATCCCTCGTTATGGCTAGGAAGACTAGGAGCGTTATTGTTCTTGAGAATTTGGAGAAGCTATGGTTTAATGCATCTAAAAATCTTCTAGCTTAGCTGATAGGCTGTCTAGGTTCTCTTGTAGGAAGCTACAGTTAGCTATCATAACCAAAGTAATTGAGTGTAACGTACCGGTACTCTTTGTAAATCCTAGAGGGGCGTCAACTATGTGTCCTAGGTGTAGAGCAAAGCTATCCTATAACCATAGGCTAGCAGTATGTTATAGATGTGGATTCATAGCTGAACGAGACATGGTTGGAGCAACGAACATATACCTCAAGGCGATTCAAATCCTTGCCCCACGCCATGGGTCGCGGGGCAACAACCCAATGACCAATGGAAACCCGAGCGAAGGGCGGGCTCCACAAGAATGAGCCATGACCACTTATATAAAACCATATACAAACATATAAAGAGGTAAACCCAAAGAGTACCAGGAAAACCAAGAAATAACACGGAAGAAAAGTAAAAGTTGTAGTAATCATAGAGCCAGGGTAACATTAAGTATTCCCTCAGTAGCTGAAGAAATCGAAGTACCATTATTTATTGAATAGTCTTGTATCTTTACATCCTGTATTTCTTCTGGAGTGCCGAGAACTCTCGTTTCCCAAGCACTATAAGTACCTCTATCCTACTGGCTCTGTATGCATAGACTATGGCAGGTCCCTGATGTCCAAGCGCGATATATATGTCTTTTAACCTATATAGATCACTCCAAGAGGATTCGAGAGAATACCTGGTACTTTATCTAGAGATATCTTTCTATCATGCATCCTTCTAAGTGCATGCATGGAGAAAACCATGGAAAAACTGGTCTTGTCGTCGGAAAACATTTAAGACCCCCACGGAAATCCTATCTATAGCTTGGAAGTAGCCGGGTCGTCTAGCGGCCAAGGATGCGGGGCTCTGGCCCGTCTCGCGACGGGGAGAACCCCCGTGACCGGGGTTCGAATCCCCGCCCGGCTACCATTTCATTTTTGTTGGTTCTTTAGCTATTCTTTCACTACTTCTATACATGCCTATTATTCAGCCTAGTATGGCGTCATCTTCTTCATAAGCAAATAAAAAAGGTGGTGTTTTATATATGGAAAATGAATTTTGTTATGATTACTTTGCTGATCTGCTCTTAGGTGTTTCTGTGGCATTTGCACCTAAATTCGATTCCGAAGTCTGAACAGATGTTATTGGTTCCTGTCTCTATCGGCGAGCTTATTATTTGCTCGTATTCCTGCTGAGATATTACCTGTAGTGTGTAGGTTGTGTTGAACATTCTCTAATGTTGACACGAAGGCTCTTAGATGGTTGCGTGAACCCATCATGAGGCACTCGAATACTTGTTTGATGTCTTCATGCTGTATTTTTGCGATCCAGCCCTGTAGATCCTTTATGTCTGTTTCCTCAATGACTGCGCCAGCTTTCAGTGCTTCTTCAAGACCTTTTGATCCTTCCTTTATCAGCTGGTCGTATAGTTCCTGAATATGTGTGTTGTTGAACTAGCCGGGAGCATTAAGGCTGATAGGTATTCCGTATTTCTCTGCCAGACTCAGTACCGCTTTAACATGTGTTGTTTCGCTTTTCGCTATGTTTGCGAATACTGGTATATTAGGATAAATCTCTGCGAGCTTTGTATACACGTCTAGGGCGGGTTTTTCCTCCTCCACCATGTACTTGATAGCTTCTACTTCTGTCGGTGTCAGACCCGATGTTGATATGGTTGATGTTGCTGTAAATGTTGGGGGAGTTACTGTGGTGATTGTCGGCGTGAATGATTGCTTCTGTTGTGCACCAATATAGTATGCAGTACTAACAGTTATAATAGCTATGAGTATGATTAGACCTATTACCCCATATTAGTTCATTGCAAAACATCTGTTTTGTTTTTCTAACTACTTTTCTACTATTTTCTAGCTTTAATAGATTGTTTTTACAAATTCAGTAGACTATTTATGAGTAAGGTTTATATATCATGTTTTTGACCCATGAGGAAAGAGGTGGTTGTTTCTGCCAAAGTATACCATTAAAATCTATGGGTTATTAGTGGATATTATAGGTTCAAACACTATATCGCTAATAATTGATAGCCCTAAAATTAGCGTAAGCAAACTCCTAGATGAGCTTTACAAAAAATACCCGGAGCTGAAAAGACTCGAGATACCATTCAGCATATATGTGAATGGGAGGCTAGCCGACGATACAGAGTGCAGTCCTAATGACGAAATAGCATTACTACCTCCTGGTTCAGGTGGATAATATGACAAAGCCGGACATTATCGTTGATATTGGTAGAGAAGATCTCTCCTTAGACGAGATCATTAATGCTATGAGGATTAAAACAAGTGCTAAAGGAGCTGGTGCTATTGTTGCCTTTATTGGATTTGTGAAAGGATTAGTTAACGGAGGACGTGTAGAAAAGCTTGTATACACAGCTTACGATAAGTATGTGAAAGAGATTATATATGATCTTACGGAAAAAGTTGTTGAGAAATATAGCAATGTAAGAATGGTCTATGTTTATCACAAGATAGGAGAACTATCGCCTGGCGATAGTACCATCTATATCTTAGTATCTGCAGTGGATCGCAACACGAGCTTCTCGGCTGCTCGTGAGATACTTGAAGCTATAAAGAAAAATGCCCCTATATTTAAGCTAGAGGTTCGAGAAGATGGTGAATACTGGGTAATAGGGGATAAAAGGATTAATCGCTCGGAGCTTCGGAGAAACCCCTCTTGATCTTTGATATAACCCTAATACCCTCGATCCTAGTTATCGGATACTGGCCTTTCTCATCCTTTTCATACTTCTTCACCAGATCCCATACGTTTAAGAGAGCCACGCTAACCCCTGTGATAGCCTCCATCTCTACCCCTGTCTTGGCGGTTGTTTTAACGGTTACTCTACATAGGATGTGTTCCTCGTCTAGTATTTTGAACTCAACATTTACATGAGTGATCGGTATATTATGGCATAAAGGTATGAGCTCGGGTGTTTTCTTAACAGCATTAATAGCGGCAATCTTAGATATAGTAAATACGTCTCCCTTTTTGACTCTTCCCTCGATAATTCTCCTAACAGTTTCTCTTCTGAGCCTAATAATGCCCTCAGCAGTTGCTTCTCTATATACCTCGTTTTTTAACGTTATATCTACCATTGACACTATGTACCGCCTCCACGATTCTCTCAGGTTTAAAGAAAGGTTCTCTCAGACTATTCGCTTTTATGAATAATTGTTTTAACCCTTCTGCATCACGTGATATAATGAAAGGATATGCGTCTAACAAGTTATCGTTTCTATAAATACAGGTCTTGATCTTGCCGTCAGGGCTCATCCTAATCCTAGTACAGTGCATACACATCTCTGGGTTACATATACCCTTTATCACGGTCACTTCTATCCCGCTGGGAAGGATGTATGTTGGTCTATTTTGGAAAGCCTTCCTGTCTTTCTTGACTGATATTTTATCAAGGTATTTTTCAATGGGATCCATTGGCGCGTGGAGCTTATTATACTCGGTAAGAGACATTCCAAGCGGTATGAGTTCGATGATGTTTAGATTTATGCCTTTATTGCTCGCGTAGTTTATTATATCGGTATATTCATGGCTATTCAGAGAGAGTACAACATAATCGATCTTCAGCTTTATACCGCTGCATAGCGCTTCCTCGATCCCTTTAAGAACAGGCTCCAGCCTTCCATATGTTATCTTACGGAAAATTTCAGGGTTAAGAGAATGTAGGCTAACATTGATATGTGATACTAGGTCTGCTAATTCTTCTGCGTATTTGGCCAATAATGATCCGTTCGTAACTATTGATACTATTCCACCACTATCTTTGATGCTTCGTACAATGTCTACAATATCGTTTCTTACCAGTGGTTCTCCACCAGTTATTTTGTAGTATTTTATTCCCAGGGAAGAGGCTACTGAGGCAGCGAAGCCCCAGTCTTGTGCCGTGAGTTCAACTCCATCCATGTTACTAGGTAAACCTTCACGGTGGCAGAAAATACATCTATGATTACATCGGAGGGTAACGCTTATCCTCATATGTGTGAGTGGTCGGCCGTACCTATCGATTAACGGTGTCAAGTTAGTCTTAGCGCCTCACTAACTCGATTATGCCCTCATATGTTTTCTTGTATAGTTCTGTTGATTCGAGCATTCTCCTATTCCTTATGTATTTCTTCGTGATACTGTTCTTTGGAAGACTGCGTATTCCTCGAATGAGCATCCATATTTTTTCTGGATAGCATCTCTGTAGATGTCGTCGAAAATGTTGAACGCACAGAAGGGGACTAGCCTACCGTCCGGCAATGCGTAATGAATGTTGCATCTCTGAACGCGCTGTATATCATAGTTGTATAGATCCATGAAATGCATCATTCCCAGGAATACCATCTTGTAGTGTAGCTCTCCTAGTGCATCATAGTTCCTCTTAATTATTATATTAAGCAATATCTTGTACAGGTCGAAGCCTTCGGGTGCACGTTTCTGGTCGATGAACTTCCTTATGCTGTATAGTATCTTAAGGCCTGTTGCAAGTCTGCTCCTACCGATTACTAGGTCTTCCCATTTCTCCTGCAGATAATCGAGGAATCCTTCTACATCGACGAAATTCGTTATCGGGATGAGTTTGACTGAGCCATTTTTTCTCTCGACATATATGTAAGTTCCCGCTCCACATACTGGGTGGTTCGTCATCTCGAATTTGTACTCCTTGGCGAATGCCTCGATGAACCTAGAAAATATGGCGCTAACGGGTACTGGGAACCACGCCTCTCTCGGTATTTCGCCGTCTGTCTGTTCTTCTATCAGTTTTATTACATCAGGTATTGTTATCCTGTACTTTTCCCTCTCTTGCTTCTTCATCATGCCTGTTAGGCTTACGGGCTGGAAGTTGACGGCTCTGACGATGTCTACGTGTTTTGCCGCGAACTTCACGATCGCGCCTAATTCGTGTGTGTTTACACCCTTAATTACAGTTGGAACTAGTACGACGCTAGTCATACTTGCTCTTCTGAATACCTCGAAGATATATGGTATCTCCCAGTGGTTCTTCCAGTTAGTAATCGGTGTTACGCCATCGAAGCTCAGATAGACCGTATTAACACCACTCGTTCTCAGCGCTCTCGTGTAGGCTATGGCTTCGTCGGGGTTCTTCCAGAACAGCTCCGAGAACTTTATCCCGTTAGTGTTAAGCTGTATATGGCGTACCTCTTCTTCCTTCAAGGCCTTAACTATGTCGACCAAATCGTCTCGAAGAGTAGGTTCACCACCTGTTAGCTGGACATTAACCGCGACTCCCTGCTTCTTAATGCTTCTTATCATGTTCCTAATAGTCTCTATGCTCGGCTCATACACGTATCCAGCAGCCTCGGCATAGAAGAAGCAGTACCAGCAGCTGAGATTACACCGGTTAGTCAACACTATGTTTACGAGGGCTGAGTGCTGCTTATGCATTGGACACAAGCCGCAGTTGAAGGGACAAGGCCTCATTGCGGGCGTGTAAACATGTCTAGAGCCTCTTCCCTCAAGATCCCATTTGATGAACCGCTTGTAGATCTCAACATCACCGTAATAGAGCTCCTCAATCTCTCCGTGCTCCGGACAAACTCTCCTGATATAGACTCTTCCATCTCGCTCAATAATGGCGGCGGGCACTACACGGTAGCAGTATGGACACACGCTCTGCGTGAGGCTCAGTAATTCTTCTCCGCTCCTTATCTCTGGTAGCTTGTAGGATATCTCCCCAGCATGCTTTACAAGGGGAAGTGGTGAAAGAGTCAAACACGTCACCTCTTATAGGGATAGCCGGGATAAGTGTTTAATCATTCCTGCTAAAGGGATTGTATTTTAAAGTATATTTAATACTTTATTCCAACATTGTTTTCATAGATCAGTTCAAAAATAATTATGTAATGATGAGATAGACCTAGTAGTTAAGTTTTAAAGCTCAAGAAACGTTATTCAGAAATACTGGTTATGGGCCCGTCGTCTAGCCTGGTTAGGACGCCGCCCTGACGAGGCGGAGGTCCGGGGTTCAAATCCCCGCGGGCCCACTATTCTATAGGGGGTGATAGGTATTTCCTGCTTTAACCATAACTTGTCATTATCCTATATTGCGGGGGAAATACATGGTACACCTGGGATTATTCGTAGCATATTATATCCAGTTATTAGCGATAATGAATCCATTCTCGGCGTTGCCTACATTTCTGTCGCTTACAGAGGGTATGGAGCTGATTGAGCGTAGGAGGATAGTGTCTAGAGCATTTATTACTGCCGTGCTATTAATTCTAGTGTTTACTTTTCTCGGTAACTATATCCTGAGAGCCTTCAGCATCTCTGTGCCCGGCCTACGGATAGGTGGCGGGATACTTTTAATGACCATAGCGCTCGACATGCTTGGAGGTATGCCGAAGACCAAGAGAATTGATCCAGAGGATGTAGCCGTAGTCCCCTTAGCCACACCTATGATTGTTGGTCCCGGCACGATCACGACTCTAATACTCCTAACATCGAGGGATCCAAGCATTCTCAATACTATACTAATACTTGTTGCTGGAGTTGTTGCCGCTATTACCACTTTTGCACTTCTAAGATACTCAGAGAAAATAGTGGCTATGGCTAGGCCGAGCGTAATGAAGGCCATAGGACGCTTCATGTCATTGATCATAGCGAGTATCGCTGTTGAAATGATCATGCTGGGGATGAAATCGTATATTGAGAGCTGGGGATTAATACATTGAGAAGAATTTGTATCTTGTTAATAAGGGAGAAGAAGCCGCCGCCGGGATTCGAACCCGGGACCTTCGCCTTACCAGGGCGACGCTCTACCGGCTGAGCTACGGCGGCTTACCCTAGTTCTGAAATAGGTCTAGGTAGGCAATTATAACTTTTATCACTAGAAACAACATCATAGCTCGAATTCTTGGACACGGTGCTTCTTGAGAATCTTGTAGACTGCGTTTATGAGTTCTTTAAGCTTCGGAGTAGTGACTGCTACTATCAGGTCTTCAAGCTCGTCTGGCTCTTCGATAATTATTCCTCTGAAAGCATCCTCTCTCCTGATCATAATGGCTAGATGTGCTGGCCTAGCTGTGGTCTTAGTTTTTCTCTCAGGGAGTTTTACTAGTTCCACCACTATGTGTCCTGATTTTAGAACTGGTTTTCTCCCCCAGTCCTTCATCGCGTTCATCAGGTCTTCCAGTTTCTTAACTAGATCCTGGCTCATGGCTCTCCACCCGGGAATTATGTGCTATGTAATCAATTGTGATCAGGAAATATAATTATCTCCCAATAGGACTACATCTATTTATGAGGGGGCTCGGGGGCCCGGGCAACTGGGCCGTCGGGCCCTGGATGAACCCGTGGACGAGTTGCACGGCCACACTCCATCATTTATCTTTTACCGTTTTCCATAAATGGTTCTTGATCCTTATGATCTCGCTAGCCGATAAGCGTCTAGGGTCTTTTCCAGCTCTCCTACTGTACTCGAGAATAGCATTCTCTAGATCATACTCTGTAGCTATACCGTTTTCTCTTAGCTTACGCCACGCCTCAACAAAGCTCTCCGTATTTCGAACGAGTTGTGCTGGCTTAGAAATATTTAAGGCTGGTTCAGGAGCAAGGATAAACACTATAGTATTCACAGGTGATACGCTGATTTTTCTTGTTCTACTTCTTATGCTTTTCACCCCGTAGAAGCCTTTAAGTGCTAATAACCCTATCCTACTGGCCTCACTATGGGCGTTCTCTAAGAGTTTTTCATAGAATTTAGTATATTCTCTCCTAACACCTATACTGCCTAGATACCCGCCCATATTTGCGATCAGACTTATCCTCTCCAATACAACTTCTTCTGGAAGCTCGCCATCGGCACCGGGAGAGTACACCATAAGCGTGCTACTCCCTATGTCGTAGATAGCTGCTAATCCCATGGCATCGGCGAGTGGGCTCCAGAGCTCATCCTCATCGCCCATAGCCAGAACATCTCCTCCAACATCAATTCCTACCACATAGTCGGCACCAGTATAACACATAATGTCTTTCAGGGCCTCAGTATATCCTCTGACTCCTCCCCATATATCTATGAGATAAATATCTCTCTTCATGGTTTCAGCAACTCTCGTTGCTTCGAACACTATTTTGTTACCACTTCTGATCGCATAGGAGCAGCCGTTTATTATTGCGGCATGGTTGCCGATCATTTTTCCTGTCTTGAATAGCCTCGAGAGGAATAGGGCCGGGAACAGGATCATACACGAATCTTTCCCATATTATGTTGCCACAAAGGCCTCAATCCCTAGATCCCTGAAGATCTTCGCGAAAAGTGCTGCTGATACAACGTCTCCACCGCCTCCAATACCTACGAATAAGATCTTCTTATAACCAAGTATTTCCCGCAGTGCCCTGCACCAAATAACGATTTAACCACTAATACCATCTATGTTCCCAGGATGAGGGTCTATAACTATGGTGAAGCCTAGAATAATAATTGTTACAGGAACCCCTGGCACGGGAAAGACTAGTGTCAGCAGATTGTTGGCAGAGAAGCTTGGATGCATACATTTAGATGTGAGCCGATACGTTATCGAGAACAAAATATATGCATCCTATGATGAGAAGAGGCAGAGCTACGTCATCGACGAAGATAAAGTAAGAGAAGCAATAAGGAAACTGGTCGAGACATCAAAATGCATAATTATCGATATACATTACCCAGAGCTCCTCGACTTTCTACAACCGGACATAGTCGTAATCCTCAGGACAGCGCCAGGAACGCTAGAAAAGAGGCTTAAGCCTAGGAATTGGCCGGAAAACAAGGTTAAGGAGAATATAATGGCCGAAATACTCGGTGTACCTACGGCTAATGCGTTGAGCATTGTGAGTCCTGACAAGATATACGAGATCGATACTACTGATAAGAAGCCGGAAGAAGTTGCTAGGATAGTGTTAGAAGATATATTAGAGGGTAAGGCTAAACCAGGCCCTAAAATAGACTGGTTATCCGGGATGAGCCCTGATGAACTGATAAAGTATGAGTATAGCGGTTGATCAAAATGCCCTACGGTTTCTCCCTAGCGGGATGGAGTGATATAAGGAGAGTAGTGTCGAGAGCTGATGTCGTGCTAGAAGTTATCGATGCACGTGACCCCCTAAGAACTCGTAGCCGTAGGCTTGAAAGAATAGTGGAAGAGATGGGACGCGAGCTCCTCTTGGTACTCAATAAGAGCGATCTAGTACCGAAAACCATAGTAGAGGAATGGGTACACCTTTTCAGGGACAGAGGCTATAGAGCAGTATATGTGGCAGCTACACGGCACTGGGGAACAAAATACCTGCGTCGAGCGATAAAAGAGGCGGCCCCCGCGCTTCCCGTCATTACCGCCGTGGTTGGCTATCCGAAAACGGGTAAGTCTTCCATAATCAATGCCTTGAAGGGCAGGCATTCAGCATCAACTAGTCCAATACCTGGTAGTCCAGGGTATACTCACCATGTCCAGCTCTACCGTGTCGAGAAGAACATATTAATGATAGATACACCAGGCGTAATCCCAGTTGAGGGAGGAGAGCTAGAGAGGATAATAAGGGGTCAGAGCCCCGAGCAGCTAGATGACCCTGTCCCTCCAGCGATAAAGCTTATCGAGAGAATACTAGAATATGTACCAACAGCTTTTATCCAGGCATATAAGATAAGGACTAGGGAGCCGATTAAGATACTCGAGGAGCTCGCTAAGCGTAGGGGCTGGTTCTACAAGAAGACGAAGGAGCCCCTGATCGAGGAGGCGGCCAGAACGATCATAAGGGATTATCACAGGGGGAAGATACCCTTCTTTATTAAACCCACAAGAACCATTATTCTTGACATGGTGTAATAATGTTTCCAGATGAGCACGAGAGATATCATAGACAACTACTTGTTATTGGTGAGGAGGGCCAAGAGAAACTCCGTAAATCAACAGTTCTGATTGTAGGCGTTGGTGGGCTGGGATCAATAGCATCACTTTATCTAGCAGCAGCTGGCGTGGGCAGACTTGTTCTAATAGATAATGGGCTCGTAGAACTCAGCAATTTGCAGAGACAGATCCTCTATACTACAGATGATCTAGGGAGGCCCAAGGTGTACTGTGTTGCTAAAAGATTAGGTTTACTCAATCCCGGCATCAATATACATCCCATTTACTCAGAGGCATCATTTGATCTTTTAAGACGTATAATTAGTGAAGTAGATCTTGTAGTTGACGGTCTAGATAACTGGGAGACTCGAGTTATTGTTGATAAGATATGTTATGAGCTTGGAAAACCATTTATTCACGCGGGAATACATGGGTTCTATGGCCAGCTATATATAGCATGGCCCGGTAAAACACCTTGTCTTAGATGCGTGTTTCCACGCCCTCCGAAAAGAACTAATAAGCCTATCCCGGTATTCTCGACAACGCCGGGCATTCTCGGGTTGCTTGAGGCCAACGAAGCACTGAAGATCTTGACTGGTGTGGGCGAGCCTCTCTTGAAGAAGATACTGGTCTATGATGGTAGGACGGGGTTATTCGACTACGTCGAGATAAAAAGTAGTGATTGCAAAATATGTGAGGAGTGATAACTTCAACTAGCCCCCCATCTCTGGCGTAGTAAACACCACTCTATCTCCATCCTTAAGCCTATATCTGGGCTCGCCAACGGGTCTTCCATTAACAATGATAGTGAACACTAGTCTTCCTTCTTTGACGCCCCTGTAGAATCTCTTACTGATCTTTTTGCCTATTTCTTCTAGCAGATCCTCAATGGTAGCTTTTTCTGGTAGTTCTAGTTTTGCCAGGTATTTCCCAACGACTTGCCCTGCTCTTGCTAAAAATACTATTGTGACCTGCATTTCGTCATCAATAATCGAGTCTACATCGGCAAATTATATTTGTTATGATTGAAATTGCATCGAAGGAATATATCTATTATATTGTTTATTAATCATATGACTATTCTAAAACCAAACGGCGTAATAGGAAATACCAATATATGTATTTCTCGGGAACCCCCGATGAAAGTGTTATTGACACTTCCACCCGGTATCCATGACCTAGAAATATATAGGGTTACTGGTCTCACAGCGCCTCCCTTAGGCCTAGCATATATTGCAGCAATTCTTGAGCGTGAGGGACACCGGGTCAAGATACTGGATACCCCTACATTAAAAATGGATCTTGATACATGGGTTCAAAATGTCAAGTCCTGGTCTCCCGACATAATAGGTTTCTCGATCCTCACACCTACCGCGCCGAAAGCATACGTGGCTTCAAGGAAGATTAAGGAGGAAATGGACGACGTAATACTTGTTGCTGGAGGACAACACCCGACGTATATGTGGAGTGAGACACTGGATAACGGGTTCGACATAATAGTTAGAGGGGAAGGCGAGTTAACGACTAGAGAGCTCATAAAAACTATTGATAAACATGGAATGGATCCCATGGAGCTAAGAAAGGTTGCTGGTATTGTTTTTCGCGATAAGCATGGCAATATAATTGCAACAAGGGAGAGGCCCCTCATTTACAATCTTGATGAGCTTCCTTGGCCGGCTCGACATCTTCTCCCCATGGATAGATATACATTGTTTGGGAAGAAGATACGGGTTGCTCATATTATGGCGAGTAGAGGTTGTCCATATGGATGCATATACTGTACGACAAGCTATTATTGGGGCAGAAGAATACGCTACCGCTCACCCAAGAATGTTGCTGAAGAAATAGAGTTCCTTGTGGATAAATACAAAGTAGAACACATAGTTTTTACCGATGATGAACTAACAGCCAATAGACACTTCATCTACGGACTCATCGAGGAGATGAAGAAGAGAGGACTAGATATAGGATTTGCTTGTGGCGCCCGGATAAACCATATGGACAAGGATTTCATGAAGTTCCTCTACAACAATGGTTGTGTTGCACTATACTTCGGTGTAGAATCCGGGACCCAGAGGATACTGGACAAGATTGGGAAGATGATAAGCCTGGATCAGGTCAGAAGAGTGTTTAGATGGAGGAAGGAGATCGGCGGCTTCGCAACGGCTTCTTTCATCCTTGGTTTTCCCTGGGAAACAATCAATGATATGAAAAGAACGGTGGACTTTGCCATAGATATCGATCCTGACTATGCACAGTTTACAGTGCTGACACCATATCCGGGCACACCTCTATTCGACTACGCTATGCGGTATGGCTTGATCGAGGACTGGAACTGGGAGCACTACACGACGCTGAGACCCGTTATGAGGGGCTTCAAGTTTACACGGGAACAGGTTGCCAAGATGCTCAAGTATGCTTACAGGAGGTTCTTCATAAGATCAGCATTTATTCTACGTGAGCTCAGAGCTGGAAGACTGAAGGATATACTCGGGATCATAGCCCGTGAAGCAATATCTGTTCTGGCCGATAAACTTAGAAGTATTATGGGGCGCGACAATGCTTCAACGGTCTAGCCGCCTATACCCTGTAAAATAATCTTTACTTCTCCTTCGGACTCTACGATATAGTCTGGATCATCGATTAAATGACCGTTATAGATGATAGCCACAGAATCGGGATCATCTATGCCTAGTCTTTCCAAAACCTCTCTCAGCCTAAGTCTTTTCTCCTCAAAAACAACTTCCTTCTTATCAGGAAGAATTATTGCCTTGATCATTATGG
>JALSQP010000019.1 GCA_026985375.1 Desulfurococcales archaeon
ACTGCTGCCGTGTCATGCCCTCCCCCTACACCGCCAAGGAGTTCTCCTAAGTGAGGCATTAGATCTCTTCCTAGACTAATCCCTGTATTTTTCACGAACGATTGTTTTGCCCTACCAACTACCCTAAGGACCTTTTTGTGTTTTGATATAATAAACACGGCATCGGCTCCTAAATCTAGAATAGCACGTGCGCAACTGGACTCATATGCGCTTACATGACTATACACTATGATCCAATTTCCAATTCTTCTGATTATTAACCTTTGGGCCGCTTTCAGTCTCGCAATTCGTTCGGCAATAGGCATTTCATGCTGGAGAACCGATTGTGCTTTCGGATAGTCCGCATTAAAAATCGAGATTAGATTGTATACTGTTGCGAAAGTCTCTCTTGTCGCATAGAAAAATCGTCGTGTATCATAAAGTATTCCTGCCAAAAGCAGGGTCGCTGTCTCCTTACACAGGCTTAGTCCCGACGACAGTATTATTTTGGCTACTATTTCTGATGTGCTGCGGGCGCTTTGATCGGTTATTGAAATAGATGCGTTTCTGCATAGTTTGCCTGGACGATGATGATCTATTAATATATATGGTTTTGTAGCGATAGAATGGGCTAATTCGCCTAGTTGTTCCGGATTATTTGTGTCGACTATAATGAACGCATCAATATTTATGAGAAGTTTTTCGCCCTTCTTAAGATCGAGAATATGATATTTGTGCTTCTCGATAAAGTTGGATTCTTGTAAAATGAGCTTTGAGATTTCGTTCATCCCCTCGGGTAGCATTATATATGTACTTATTTTAATTTTAGATAATAGTTCGTGTAGAGCAATTGCTGAAGCAATTGCATCGGGATCAGCGTTTCGATGGGTTAATATAAATATTTTTTTCCCGGCAAACTCTGTGAAGAGTTTTTCAAGAAGTTTTTCTATATTTTTGGAGTTCTTGTTCCAATATTTTTCTAGCCACATTAACTGCATCCCCAACTATAGCATCGTAATCTATTATTCCAGCGAATTCTCCGTTCAAAACAATGTCTATACTGAAATTGATTCTTTTCCCATCATTTTCAAGAAGTATTATAACATCATAATTTGTTTTTAGGGGTACTTGTTTTTCAATAAAAGATTTTACTTCTTTCTCGATCTTTTCAGCAATAGACGATAGAATATCTTGATCGATGTGGTCTAGATTAAGACCTATGATTTTTTCTTTTTTACCGACCAACACTCATCCCATATTTGGATAGCAGTTCTTTTAGCTTTGATTCAGTATCACTTATTTGTTTCGCCAGGATATCCAATTGGTTCTTGTATTTTGTTTTCTTTATTTCTAGAAGCTCTTTCTTTTCTTCAAGCTCTTTCGTTATATCTTCTTTCTTTTTCTTGACCATTACATGGCCTACTAGTTTGTATATTTCTGCTTCCTCAGGTAGATCATTAATATTGCTAAGTATTTGCTCTATCTCTGCTAACTCGCTCTCAACTATTTTTAGTTCTGCTTCAAGTTTTGCATATGTCTCTCTGAGTGTTTGATAACTAATCAGGGTCTGTTGGACCTCGGGTGGGAGTTTTTGTTGGCTCATCTTCCAGCACCTCTAAGCAATGGAGAAGCATTGATATAACGCTAAGGTAGCTATTCAGTAGCGCTCTTAAAAGGTTTATTCGTCTGCATGAGATAATAATCCTTATCCTCTCTTGATTATTCAGTATAATCCTACATTCTCTCGGTACATCGTGTGTGTCGGGAAATATTGAGCTAAAAAGGGATTTAATAAATAAAGAATCACTCATAGTTATCTTAAGTCCAACCTCATATTCTCTTGCCAACCTTTTTTACCTTCGATACTTTTATAACGGGTCCGCATATTTTCTTGTAAATGTTAATAAATTCAATTATCGTAAGGTTTGTAGTATCTCTGAACACGATCTCTATATCATAGTCATCAGTATCTATACAATTGAATAATAGTTCGGTAAATATGTCTGCAAGGCTGAAACAACGCTCACTTCTGCAGAGATCATAGCTCACCCTATATTTTTCGGCTCCATAAGTTTTAATGGCATTAGGATTTTCTCTTGAGAGGATTACTCCTCTGAGTATAATAGAATACTTATGTATTAGTATGGGATATTTTGTTGTACTATCTATGTAGAAGGCCCTGATCAATGAGGGATTACCGTGTTTTTCGCCGACGACTAATATGTGTTTAGCCTTTAGTCCATATCCTATTACTGAGAGATCTTTAAGTGTTTTCTTACCTCGAGTAATAACTTTTGCTTCAGGCAGGACGCTGGCAAGATCCTTGACGAAGCTTCTGGTACGTTGGCTTGGTTTATGTGATGTTGTCACTATGATCAATTAGCATCACTTGTCTTTTTCCTAGAAAACAAAGATGACACAAACACGTAAATGTTGTGAGAAAATGACGTTGTTACTCCCTTATAATATATTTGGGGAAGTATTTGCTTAGTTCGGTTCTCGGCACATATGCTCCTCCTGCCCACTTGGCACCACATTTCTTGCAAGCCCATATTCCTATGCTAATCCTGTAGACCTTGCCTTTTGAGCCACAGAACGGGCATATATGGTCTGCATATCTTCTCGCTAATATATCTCTGACTTTCTTTCTTAGCGTGGAACCATATTTTGCGCCGTATCTACCGGCTATGCCGACTACACGTGTTCTTTTCGCCACTGGTACCACCTATTCCGCATCTATTGTAAGACTAGTGGAGTAGTGTATGCATTTGGATTATTTAATACTTCCCTTATGATCGAATGAAGTTCTTGTGATTTCTTTAGTGCTAGGTCTATGATATCGTCAAGTTGACTCGGTTTAATACCCTCCATGCCCGTCTTCTGAATACCAACAATTCTCCCTTTTTCATCTACCCCAATGACTATCTTCGTATCAAGGACAATTTCCTCTTCTAACGTTGGATCAACAATCATGTAGCCCTCGAGTAGTCCAATAGATACTGTTACAACATTGAGATTTATTGGTAGAGGTCTTTCTTTTACTGTTTTTTCTATTATAACATTATCATCTTCGATGCTAACAATCTTGGGTATTTTAGCCATGTTGAGCGACAACATCGTTGATAGCATGCTGGCATCAATAACGTTTCCATCATGATCTAGTAGATAAATATCATTGAATACTAGCCATACTTTTTTACCTGGGATTATAACAAGGTCTTCGAGCCTAACAGCTCTGGGCTCTCTGAGACAACGATCAATTACTCTGGCCGCCTCAATAGCGTTTTCATCTGGTGGACCTGGCTCAAACGAAGGTGATGCAAGAGGGACAAACTCCGCATGTACCTGTAGAACCCCCTCATTTGGTCTGTCACTAAATGGTGTGCCTATCTCCAGTTTAGTACCCGTCATGACTGTTGTATCGCCTAGTTTGACAAGAGCGCTTCCCTCGGCCTTGGGTACAGGATTGAGCCATACACTTATTTTTCTATATTCCTCGGGCTTTCTCCCGTCTACTCTTTCTCCTGATCTAATTAGGCTCTTTATGGTTTCCCTCTTTATCCTCGGAATTATTGGTTGTTTTGTTGGTGTAAGAGACATGTTTTTTCACCTCACTTCTCGATAATCTTTAGATACTTGTCATGAAGAGTTTTCTTCATCTGATCATAAATCTTCCTAGCTCCTTCTTTGGCGAGTTCAATTGCTCTCCTGAATTCCTCGGGTGTGAGTACCCCGTTTAGCTGTAGTAGCATAATCTCGTCGATACTTGCCGCATAACCTATAGGCATATCTGCTTCTCCATATTCGTCCTCTAGCTCATCAATATCAAGTACTAGAACACCATCAACTTTTCCTACAGCGACTCCCGCTATCAGATCTCTCATGGGTATACCCGCATCGGCTAATGCTAACGAAGCCGCTGTTAGACCTGTTGTTCGTGTACCTCCGTCTGCTTGTAGTACTTCTATGAATATATCTATACTTGTACGCGGGTATAGTTCGCTGAATATGACAGCTTCGAGAGCTTCTCTGATTACCTTAGATAACTCTATTTCTCTTCTGCTTGGAGCGGGGCTTTTCCTATCGCTTGTTGAGAATGGTGCCATATGGTATCTACATCTAATTAGTGCCCTATCGGGTAATGCCAGGTGTCTAGGGTGTACTTCCCTTGGCCCATATACTGCTGCGACAACCTTTGTCCTACCATACTCGACATAGGCTGAGCCATCCGCGTTTTTTAGTATTCCCACCTGCATTTTTATCGATCTAAGCTCATCAGGTCTTCTACCATCATGCCTTAGCCCATCATCCCTGATCAGAACTGGTTTTTCAATCATATATTCTCACCTGTCATGCTTTAAGCAAGTTCTTTGTCTAGAAACATTCTTACATGCTCGGTTAACCCGCGCATATGGGCTCTTGACTCTATTAGTTTTATCGCTTTGACTACTACCTCGCTACTTTTTTCGTCCTTGCATCTTATCCATACAACGCCATTCTGGGCAACCAGAATATTGCATCCTGTCCTACTTGTTAGAAGGTTTAACATACTGCCTTTTTTTCCAATGACTCTAGGTACCCTACTGGGCTCTATTTCTATTACAATGCCCTCGGTTATTTTTCCTAGTCCCTTACCCTTAACTGTTAGCAAAAGATCCCGAGTTCTATCAAATACAGCTACTTTTGCAACAATATAGTCGCCGACATCAATATATTCTCTAAGGTTAGTTGTTATAGGGCTGAAGCTCTCAATCACTTCGCCAGCATTAAGCATGGCCTTGTAGGGAGCCCTAATATCTAACAACCAATTTGTTATCCCGACACCAACTACTAATCCAATGACGGTATCTCCAATTCTCGGGAAGTATCTGCCTTCAAGTGGTATTACAGATATATCGTTGTCATTGACAGATGTCAATCCAAGCACTGCCGACATGATCTTGTCTTCG
>JALSQP010000020.1 GCA_026985375.1 Desulfurococcales archaeon
TCTTCGGTGATGAGAAAAGAATATATTCGCTCACGGCTTATCTACCAGTTCCTCAATAGTATTCTTCCGGCGATCACAAGCGCGTCCCAGACCGTGTTGACAGGAGGCGCATAGCCAATGTCGGTAAAGAATAGATCTTCTACAACACCCCTTCTATGGAGGAGTGCGGCGACAACATTAATCCTCCAATAGGCGTCTTCCCCACCAATAGCCTGGGCCCCCAAAAGGAGCCCGGATTTCTTGTCAGCAATTACTTTCAGCAAGACTTTCCCGGAGCCAGGCATGTAACCCGGCTTAGTTCTCGCCTCGACTAAGGCTACAATAGGATTGAATCCGTGCTTTACAGCTTCTTTCATTGTTAGCCCTGTCCCAGCGACAATCACTCCCCTAATGCTGGTCACACTCGTACCTGCGACGCCGGGGAATAATATTGTTTTCCCTGCAATGTTTGAGCCCGCCACGTACCCCTCCTTATTGGCTTCCTGTGCAAAAGGAGCCCAGGTATACTTGTCCGTAACTACATGTTTTACTTCGACATTGTCGCCTGCTGCGTATATATTTGGATTATTTGTCCTCATCATGCTGTCAACAATGATTGCCCCGCTCTTCCCTGTCTTGAGACCTAATTGTTCGGCGATCAATGTGTTAGGCTTTATCCCTGTAGCCACTATTACGGCGTCCGCCTCGTAGGTGTTCCTAAAGGTTATGACTTCTAGGCGTCCGTTCTTCCTCCTTATCTCCTCAAGGCTCTCGCCATAATTGATCAATATTCCCTTGCCTTGTAGGATGCTGGCGAGCTTCTCACCCATATCAGGGTCCAAGAGTCTCGATAATGGGTACTCAGATCGCGTTGATACTATGACGTTTTTACCGATTCTTTGAAGGTTTTCGGCGAGCTCTAAGCCTATGTAGCCGCTACCAATTATAACGATGTCCTTAACAGCATCTCTGCTGATCTCTTCTCTGAGAATGATCGCATCGTCTATGTGGTGAAGCTTATAGACACCAGGTAGATCAATTCCAGGTATGTCCGGAAGATCAGCCTTTGCACCACTAGCTATAAGCAATATATCCCATTCATATTTTCCTCTTCCACTTGGCCCCTCGTATTCTAGAGATTTTTTATCGGGATCAATACTGATGACCCGGTGGTTTAACCTGAGATCAATTCCCCTCTTCTCAATAAAGAATCTGGGGGGATAATGCATTAGTTTCCCAGGATTATCGATAAGACCTCCAATATAGTATGGTGTTCCACATAGTGCGAAGCTCGCCCATCTGGTCTTCTCAAATACTGCTACGTGGTAGCTAGGCCTTAGTTTCTTGATACGAGATGCAGCCGCTAATCCTGCGGGTCCCGCACCGATTATAGCGACCCTAATGCTCATAATCATATCGCCTAGAAACGCTTTGTTACCGTGCTCTAGTTTTTGGATTAGGTCTTTTTAATAAGTAGCGTAAACGTATATCATGATTGAATGGAGGTATCTATTATGCCGAAATATATAGCTATGGCTCACGGGAGAATAATAGGAGTTTACAATAGTTTTGCCGAAGCACTTAGAACTCTTGTAGAGGTTGGTGAGGGCGAAATATATAGGGGTGAGCTGATCCTACGCTTAGGCCCGGAAGAAGCAGAAGATCTGAAGGGCTACCTTCCAGGTGTACCCCTAGAGCCCGTAGAAGCGCCAAAAACACCGAGTCCCCGTAAAGGCGTGGCAGTCGTCCTAGACCAAATGTTCAAGGGGTTCTTCACAGAGGTGTTGTCGAGGGAGTTCAGAGACATAGAGATACACGAGATAGTAGGTAAGGGCTTGGAAAAGACAATTCGTGTAGGCAATATTTTCAGGCATCCAGCTACTAACGACTATGATGTAGCAAGACTGGTGGAAACACTTGTTGAGAAGGGCAAGAAAGTCGTATTCTTCACCGGAGACAGGAAGCTCTACAATCATATTATAGGTTATGAAGACATCGTAGCATATTATGCACCACCCAACGAGTTCCCCGGTAAAGAGGCTCTAGCAAAGTTTATGATAGAGAAGATAAAGGAGAATCTTGGCTGAGAAACTGACATGGATTTCTTTTCCCACAAATATTTTATTTTTGAGAACAAAACCGTTAGTGTAGACAATACCTGTCTTATTCTACGTCTGGGGTGCCAGTACGTATTGACTAGTGGAGAGGAACAGAACAGTAAGACATTATCGCTCGACGAGATACTCGAGATGAGTGTCGAAGAGTTTATGAGAAAATACAGTCCTTCTTCAACAACATATATTATAGCCAGGCCTGGAACTAAGCTCTATAATATATTAAAGGCCGTGGCTACGGGGCATCCCCAGATAGTGATCGTGATAGATGAAAACAGGAGTCCCATAGGCTTTATAACAGATATGCATCTACTTAAAAGCCTCCAACTAAGACATGGTCATAGGAGTTTATTGTCCTCGTTCACAATATCTCGATACGTGCTCCCACTGGATAAGAGCCTAAATGTTCCCATTGAGAGCATCATGGATAGGAGACCCCCTGTCGTGAGAACCGACCAGAAACTCATCGACGTTGTTAGACAGATGATACATCTGGATGTTTCTGCTGTCATTGTGACTGATGAAAAAGAGAGGGTTGTAGGAGTCCTTACTCGTCGCCATATTATTAGGGCTGTTCTTAACATCTTGTTGGGTGAACCGATGATTATCGATTTTGAATAATAACCATAACATATCCTTAGGAAACATTTAAATATTCGTTCAATACCTAAGATTATGGTTCGCCCAGAAAAGTTCCACCGCTATAATTTTGTGAAAATACTATACATAGGTGTAAGGAAAATGGGTATTCATCTAGAGACACGTCATTTTCAGGTTGAACCTATAGACGTAGATATTGGCAGATCAATCGTAATCATGCACGAGTCTGACGCCCACGAGCTAGGTTTAGGCCCAACATCGAGGGTGAGGCTCGCCAAGGGCGATAGGATAAGAAACGCTGTGGTAGCCCTGACAAGAACAATGGTTAGTCCGGGCAAAATACTTGTTAGCCGAGACATAATTGATGCGCTTAAGCTATCCGGGCAGGACACCGTGGGAATACGCCCCATACCAGTACCGCCAAGCTTCTATATTCTTCAGAGGAGGCTCAAGGGAGAAAGGATCAGTCAAGACGAGATGTATAAGCTGATAAAAGATATAGTTGATGGAGCATATGGCGAAGCGGAAATCGCTGCTTTCCTGACCAGCCAGTTATACTATGAGCTCAGCGAGGATGAGCTGCACTCCCTCATAAGAGCAATGGTTGAGACCGGAAGTAAGATAGTGTTTGAAGACACAGTATTCGACGAGCACAGCATAGGAGGTGTACCTGGTAACAGTAAAGTAGCTCTAATCGCTGTTCCAACGGTGGCCGCAGCGGGCCTACTAATACCTAAGACTAGTAGTCGCGCGATAACGAGTCCGGCCGGGACAGCAGACACTATGGAGACGCTCGCAAGAGTGGATTTCACTGCTGAGGAGATAAAAGAAATAGCTAGGAAGGTCAGGGCAACACTCGCCTGGGGTGGGAGGCTCAACCTAGCCCCTGCAGACGATATATTCGTGAATATAGAGCGTAAACTCAGCATTGATCCATGGCACCAGATGGTTGCGAGCATACTGGCGAAGAAGGCCGCTATGGGTGTGGATAATCTCGTAATAGATATTCCCGTTGGGCGTAAAGCCAAGGTCAAAAGCCTCGAGGAAGCCGACCAGCTTGCAGGGATATTTATAAGACAGGCCGCTAGGCTCGGAATGAGGATCAAGATAGCATTGACATTCGGAGGCCAGCCAATAGGAGCCACTGCGGGTCCAGTCCTTGAGGCCATGGAGGCCTTGAAGACTATGATTGAGAGAAAAGGTAAGAAGAGTCTACTGGACAAGGCATTGACGATCGCTGGCATGGTATTGGAGCTCAGCGGAAAAGTACCGCCAGGCCAGGGCTTCGAGGTGGCACGCGAAATATTCATGTCTGGCAAGACCTATGAGAAGTTCAAGGAGATCGTTGAAGCACAGGGCGGGGATCCAAACGTAAAGCCCGAAGACCTCCCCATAGGAAAACACTCCTACACAATAACATCGCCTATAGCTGGAGCCGTAACATATATCGATAACGCGGCCATAACAACAATAGCACGCGCAGCTGGGGCACCATTCGATAAAGGAGCTGGCGTCTACCTACACGCCAAAGTAGGATATAGAGTAAACAAGGGAGACCCATTAATAACAATCTACAGTAGTAGCTCCACCCGCCTACAGGAAGCCGTGAATCTAGCGACGAGGTATTCCCCCCTGATCGTGGAGGGCATGTTGCTAAAGATATTGCCCTAAACCTTGACTTGCAATGGCTATG
>JALSQP010000021.1 GCA_026985375.1 Desulfurococcales archaeon
TTCTCTACATCTTGAGCATTAGTAGGTGTATTTATGTATAGAGGGAAAAACCCACGGAGCTACCATTAACTTCTGCGTAATTGTTGAGAAGATCGAGTTTGACAACAAGAGTGATATTATTAAGACTGGAAACAGTATCATTGATCGAATAGAATACACCGTTCTTAAACAAATAAGCTGGCCCGAATATTCCTCAACTATTATCTGGAAGAATATCCCTATAAGTGATCTTGTTGCTAAATAGGAGCTTGACTTCCAAAATTAATTCTGAGCTTAAGGTCTTCTCAGGAACAACTACGATCCATTGTTAACAGAGAATGATTAGTTTCATTGACAGTTATAAAAGGTTTCTTTAGACCACCATTGATATCGACACGAATTTCATAGCTAAAGTTTTTCAATTCAAATGACATTTCACCGCAGCCTAGGTTGACCGATATGTTGATATAAATTGGTCTAAAGTTTTCCGCTAGGGGTATTATATTGGCTTACAAGACAATAGGCTTGCTCATATCGTATCTTATATAATATTGGCTAGATGTGTCTGATAGATGCATGGCTGAGCCGTAGGCTATAGAGTGAATAGTTAGGGTAAGTATAATTAAAAACAAAAATCTTATAGTGTTTGTTGCTAATCATCAATATCACCATAGGTTACTACTTCGAATGTTTTTGTTACTCCAAATGGTTCTTTCTTCACCAGATGCGTGGAGAAGGGATTGTCTTTATGACATTTATAGATAGAATTCCCTAATAGGTCTAGGGTTATGTGGTGTTTGAAGTACCCATAAACTATTATAGTCACTTCTCCATTTGAGCTAATCTTCACCTTAATCCCCTCAGAGCTATTTAGTTCGCTGATACTCAGGCCCAGATTGTTTTTCACAGCGTTCTTGGACAAGTACTGTATCTCGAATATGGGTTGGCTTTTGCTCACATAAGCTGTGTAGTCCGTCATCCCGGACTTTGTTGATATTGATACCTTGTAGAAGTCACCGCTCCAGGCCAACCACGGAAGGTCCTTTCCCTTAGATCCCTGATACATCGATATCCTCCACGGCATCTGTGCTGTGTTATAGAACAAAGTAGCTATTCCTTCTGCAGCAACGGCTTTTTCATCCCATGGGACATTAATATGGTTTAAGCTCGGGTTTGACAGCCCAACTATATTTACTTGTGTGGTCTCTGTTGTGACTCCTGACTATGTAGCTATGGCCATTTGGTTTAGCGGTGTTGACCAGGAGAATGTTATGTTCTGATGTTGGTTAGCAATATACCACATTATTACAAATACGGCTATCGCAACTATGGCAATTATCACCAAAGCGGCCACAATACCGAGTCCCTTCATAGTTTTCCACCATGAAAAAATGAGGAATCATATAAATTTCTTCCTGATTTGTAGAAATTTTTCATTGATAGAAAAAATTTATATTATACTATACTAATGTTTTTGTTAGTTCTTTTTGCAAATTATCTTAATATAGACGAAAAGATCAGCCAGGTAGCAGTCCTTCTTCTTCAAGTCTGTCAGCAAGCCATTTAAGTCCTAGTTCTTCTAGCTTGGCACGCGTTGGCCGGCCCTTGATCCATCCGCGTAGCTTGTAGTATTCTGGCAACATCTCGTGCAGTCTTACCACGTGTCCTTTGCTGGGCCCTTCCTTGATCGGTTCTTCTAGTAGGCGCTTGGGTAGCGTATCGTATTCTTCGCCGTCGCCGAAGCTTAGGACGTTGAATGCTCTCTCCGCATTGTATATTCTCTCGCCAGTCTTGTGGACGTCCTCCTTAGTGTAGTTCCAGCCTGTTACGGCTGATATTATCTTGGCGTAGTCTTCATCCCATACAGCGAAGGTGCTGAACTTACATACGATCATAGAGTCGACCACGGCGAAGACGTCCTGGAATTCTTTGACCAGTGCCGGCTTGCCCTTTGTCTCGAACCTGTCAACGAGCGTTGGTACTCCCAGTACCTCCGGGCTTATCATATAGGCTCTGAGGTGGCATCCTCCACGATTGCTGGTCGCATATCCTAGTCCATGGCCCTGCGCTCCACGCGGGTCGTATGCTGGTAGTTCTTGTTTACGAACCGACATGCTGACCTCTGGTGCTCCGTACTTCTGGCAGAGCCTGTAGCTTCCCTCTGCCAGCTCGTCACCGATCCCGCTCCTGTAGGCTATCCTCCATGTCAGCTCAACTATTACTTCTGGGGTGCCCCACTTGGCGTGGAGGCCACGTAGTTTCTCCTCTGGTATCTTGCCCTTCTCTACAAGCTCTAGGAAGGCCGCAATGGTTGCTCCGGTGCTTATCGTGTCAAGGCCTAGCTCGTTGGCGAGGTAGTTGGCCTTCATGATCGCATGCATGTCAAATATCCCGGTGTCTGCTCCGAACGCCCAGATAGTCTCGTACTCCGGGCCTCCTCCCTCGCCACTGAACGGGCTCTTAGCTCTCGTGTAGCGTGCACAGGTTATCATACATCCCCAGCAGGCCTCCTCCAGGCTCTTCTTCTTATCGAGGTATTTCTCCGCCATCGTCTCCCCGCTTATCTTGTCTGCCTCGGGGAAGTAGCTCTCCCTGAAGTTCCGTGTCGGGAATATGCCGGCGTTATTGATTATGTTGACCAAGACGGCTGTTCCCAGCTTTGGTAGCCCTTCACTCGTCACGGGGTTCTCGCGGTGCTTGCGGGCCGCCTCCTTAGCTACTTCTCTGAACAACGCCTCGTTAGCGACTCTAGGCTTCTCGTGTCCTAGAACAGCGATTGCTTTGACCTTCTTGCTACCCATAACTGCTCCGTGTCCCCCTCTACCGGCGGCCCTGTTCTTATCATTCATTATTGCAGCGAAGCGGACGAGGTTCTCGCCTGCAGGACCTATCGCCGCTACCTTAATGTTCTTAGCCTCATCTCTGCCGACCTCCGCGGAGAGTTCCTCCATGATCTTCTGGGTTGTATGGTGTACGTCAAGGCCCCAGAGATGATAGGCGTCCCTGATCTCGACTTCCCCGTCATGTATCCATATATAGACGGGCTTCTCGGTTGTCTCTTCAAGTATGATCCCGTCGAAGCCGGCGAACTTGAGCATTGGCCCGAATTTACCGCCGCTATGGCTGTCGTGTATGGTATCGGTAAGAGGGCTCTTAGTCACACTGCACCATCTACCACTCTCAGGGACGCCGGCAACTCCTGTTACAGGACCTGTCAGGATGAATAGTTTATTGCTAGGACTCAGTGGATCGCATCGTGGAGGGATCTCCTTGAGTGCGAGATATACACCTAGTCCTCTACCGCCAATCCACATCTTGAGAATATTCTCGGGTGGAAGAGGCTCGATCCTTATCTTCTCGTTCCATAAATTGATGCGTGCAAGCCTACCCATATAGCCTCCGAGCATAGATTTCCTACCCCATATTCTTTCTTTGTTAGTTATTCTCTAAAGCTTTTCGTCATCAATGTACAGATTATTGGTTTTTTGTAAAGTGTCTTTTCTTCTTTAATTTTATATTGATTCCACGTTGTTCCCACTCTTTATTGTTTATATTTGAATATTCATTGAGAACCATTACTATAATCTAAATTATCATCATATGAAGATAGTAACAGTAATATACTTCATAGAAAATCTAGAGCTACTGAACAAAAACCCATTGATACTGGGGTGAAAAACAATGGCTCAGGGCCCGAAAATCATAGGCAGAGATGCGCTTGGAAGACCGATAAAAGACTTTTCAAGTATTCCATGGTGGAGTGTACCCAGGGAGAAGATACCGTGGTATCCAAAAATAAACTATGAGCGGTGTATCGGATGCGGTATATGTTTCATAACCTGTGCAGGAAGAACAGTATATGACTGGGACTTTGATAAGATGAGGCCTATTGTTGCTAGGCCGTACAACTGTATGGTCGGATGCGATACATGTGCAAAAATGTGCCCACGAGACGCAATAATATTCCCGCATTTGGGAGAGCTAAGGGCTTGGAGAGACAAATACCGGATTATAACAAAAGCGAGGAAGAAGCTCGAGGAAATCAAGAAGAAAATGGATGAGCAAAAGGGATGAGTAAGGAGTTACCAGTACCTATGAAGAACACTAGATGAAGTATCGGCCGAACTGCTCTAGGCTTTCATAAAAGCTAAGAGAGACTGCACAGAAGCCCAGCAGACTAAATAAGAAGACTAAGAACCTAGCATTCGGCGACTATCTTGCAGGATGCATTATCGAATGGCTTAGAGAGGGCGTAGGACTTGATGAAGTGTTAAAAGCGACATCGACAGTGGTTCTTGTTCATGTTGCTGAGGCTGTTATAACGATCCACAGAGCGACAAGCACTCTGAAGAATAAGGTTAAATAGTATCCCTAAACACGGCCGACACTGTTCAACTGCTTTCTCTCAGTGGCTAAAACATTTTCTTGTCTATCCCACCATATTTCTCGGGCGTTATGTATTCATGTTGAACGAGAACATAGCATATTAGTGAGCCTATGAGACTACAATCATCACACGTTCCTCAACGCTATCATTCATATAAGCTTTCTAGGCTAGAATAACAATGGTCGTAAAAGCTAATAGGTAGCAATCTGTTGTCAAGCTTCTTCCTCGGTATAGATCATTATTCTGTTATCTCCATATGTTTTTCAATAAATACTGAATAAGCTGATCATAATCTTGTTTTTGAATATTATATTGATTCGGCATCCCTACTTATAATGTATAATATGTATTACACCAACGTAAGAATTAGAATTGAGTAAAGGACAAATGGCTCGTGGTGTAAAAGAACTTGAAGATAAAGGTGAAAGTGTTTTTTACCCTTAGGGAAAAACTTGGATGGAAGGAAAAAGTGATCGAGCTATCTGAAAATGCGAGAGTAAAGGATATTCTTGAACAGCTCCCTGCTATAAAGA
>JALSQP010000022.1 GCA_026985375.1 Desulfurococcales archaeon
GACCCACACATATGACAAACCAACGAATACTATCGGAGCATACCTAGAAAGCATATCTCCCACATAATAATAGTCTTCTAAGAATATAGGTTTTCTAGACAACCAGTTTTCAGGAAAAAACAATACGTCAACATTAGAGAGATCCCTAACACTATCTAATAAGGAAAACACAATATCCAGCGAGTCTCTCCAAGACGCGCCCCTACGGCCTACTTGTACAATACCTATAGTTAAACCATCAGCCAAATTCACCACCCATAAAACGAGAAGAAAGCAAGAAGAACTCTGCCAAAGCCATCGCAGACAAGGGAGCAAGCTGAACAGCATAGAAACTGTAAAACGTATGGTTACCCAACACCCAGATCACACCATACATTGCAAACACAAGCAACAATGTATGCCCGCCAGGGGCATTGACGAACCGTTTCTTCCATATAGCACTAATCATTGCGAGTATAACACTAATACCGGCGGCTATTACTCCAAATAATTCTATAATAGTTGTAGTGGCAGCGGCTGCATTAACAAGTGAAAAAGAGAAAAAGAACGGATTCGAGTTAAAGACCCAGCCTATAGGGGTAGAAGTAGGAGGACCTTCTGGTCTCGAGGAAGTATGCCATCTGAGGGCGGCAAGCGTTTCTTTTACAATTTCACTGGGCCCAAAATAGTTGATGAGAGGAAGATAAAGGAATAGCGAAACAGCTATAACAATGAATATAACGGAGATCCATTGATTTATTACGTCAAGATACTTTCTTTGAGAAACACCACGTATAAACACATAAAAGAGGACACCGCCTATAGCTGCTAACCCACTCATCTTGACCATAAATGCAAGCGCTGACGAAATACTAGCCGGTATTAAGCGATCTCTCGCTAAAAAGAATACTGTCAACGCAGTGAAAAACGCCAAGTGTATATCAAGCAATGCAACACTTGCATCACGATAAATTATCCGATCACTACCTGCAGAGATCGCAGCTATTACACCAGCAACAATATATCTAGTAGAGAAATCATGCTTACCGATAAACCTAAGAAACGCAAGATAAAGAAGTACAGGGATTATTCCAGCTTCTATTATGCCAGGAAGCCTCCAACAAAGAGGACGATCTCCGCAAATAACCATTGATAATGCTATTATGTACTTACCGAGGGGAGGATGTTCGAGGTTAAAATAGTCGTCTCTGGTCTTTCCACTCATCTCATAATAGTTAATGTTAACGTGAAATATCTCGACGAGATATCTTCTAGCAACATCAACATAGTATATCTCATCACTTACATAACTTCTTCCATGAGTAACATACCCCGTAGCCAGCTCATAAGCCCTATATGCTTGAAAAGCCCCAGCAATAACAGCTAAGATCAAGCCAGCTACTGCTAATACCACTATTAAGCGGGTCTCCAAGACACCCAGCACTCCTCTATTCACTATTCATTACCATGCAAGGCCAACTACTATAAAGTGTTTCAACGCCCACAGTGCCTTCAATTATTCTAATAGAGCATACAACAACATATAAGTCGTGAAACAACCACTCCAGTAATTGCGCAGCGGGGATAGGTTTGGTGCGTGCAAGAAAAAGAAAAAGAAGCGATGTTTACCGAACAGATATGAATAGACTAAGCGTTTATCCATCCTTCCGTAAACCGAAAGAAAACATGGGAAGAAGACACATGCGAGTGGGGGACATTGTAAAAATAAGAATAACTGGTGTCGACGACGATGGAAACCCAATAGGAGTATATCAAGGCTATACGGTCGTGTTAATAGACTCGCACTTTGAGCCAGGACAGGAAGTCGCAGCACGGATAATAGAGGTTCATGGAAGAACACTTTACGCCGAAAAAGTAGAATAGATAGGAAACACGATCGTTCATAAAATAGACTTTTAGAGCTTGATCCGACCAAAAATAGACAAAATGGTGTTATCAAGGTGACAGTGGTTCAACAAACAAACGGAGTAGAGGAGTGCTACGTAAAAAAAGATTTCATTAGAAACATTGCGAACAAGATACTTGCTGAGGCGTTAGAAAAAATTCCAGCATCCGCAATGAGCGAGTTAAGAAAACAGCTAGGAAGGGCGGAAGACAAATACAGGTTCACGGTATACGGTGGTGACCCCAGAAACCTAATAAGGTACTTTGAGAGCAATGACTGGCGAGAACTCGTAGAATATGCCGAGAGATCAAACATCCTATGGGTTCTAGAAAAAATACTGGCAAAACTAATAGAGGAATACAATGATACATGTCCGGAAGTAGTAGAATATGCGAGAAAAGAACTAAAGAAGCTACAGGATAAGACTAGCGGAAAGAAAACTGGGGATATCACTATAGACGTGATATATCGAACGTTGAAGTTCGCTGGATACAAGGTAGAATATATTGATGCTGAAGATGCCGTAGAGGTGAAAGAGCCCTACCTGACAGTTAGAATATATGTGAAGGAAGGAAAAATCGAATACACAATATGTAAGTCAGGAAAAGCTACTACACTTGAAGGAATAATGGTAAAAATAAACAAAATACGTGAACTATAAATACCTAGAAATGGGTGTTTCCTCGCAGGATGATACATTATGAGAATGCAGCAAATAGCACTAATAGTAATTATAATGCTCATAATTACGATACTCACTCTATCAATAAATACAAAAGCAGACGATGAATACAACGGAGAATATGAGGAAAACGAAGGAGAAGAGACACTCGGATCAATAGGCTTCTACGGCGGCTTATTTGCCACATTAATCTATGTCATACCAAAATACGCTAGACAATATCTAGGAATATCGCTCCCACTAAAACTCTACAAATACGCTCTCGATATACATAGCATAGGAAACCCAATTGCAGCAACAGCCGCGTTTATTCACGGGTATCTAAACATACAATATGCTACAACACTCGAATATGTTATGGTCGCTCTCATAATATTCCTAACAATTTCAGGCTTGATAATGAGATATGCAAAATGGAGGAAAATAAAACTGG
The DNA here is from genome assembly GCA_026985375.1 of Desulfurococcales archaeon. Lineage (GTDB taxonomy): Archaea > Thermoproteota > Thermoprotei_A > Sulfolobales > Desulfurococcaceae > JAADCY01. The sequence goes on from JALSQP010000022.1 coordinate 3,001, forward strand.
CAATGAGACTAATCCATTCACAAAGAATACTCGCAATAATTCTACTTGTACTTGTTCTACTACATCAGGGTTTAGCAGGCGACTAAAACTCCATTATCATCATTTTATTTTAAGAGATCCCGCTAATCCCGACAACGCGTTAAACTCCTGAAGCTTCACAAATTGTGAGTCCGCGATTTTAAAGCTACCAACAACAATCCTAAACAGAACCCAAAAAGAAAGATAGGTGATATGAAATGAAGTACGAGATCATACTCGGAATAATAATCGTATCAGTAGTGGCGGGAGCCTTTGCGCTAAACCAAAGCTACCTAGACACGGTAACAACCACTGACACAAACGAAACCGATACAATTACCGAAACCATAACAGAATCAGACTACAACCACTAATACAACAGTAAACTATACACTATCACAACAAGAAATAGATAGCATTCTCTTCATGAGAGAAGAAGAGAAACTAGCCAGAGACGTATATCTAACACTCTACGACATGTACGGACTCCAAATATTCCAAAACATAGCTAGAAGCGAACAAAACCACATGGACGCTGTACTAACACTAATCGAGAAGTATAATCTAACAGATCCCGTAATAGACGAAGTAGGAGTATTCACGAACGAGACACTACAGGAACTATACAGCCAGCTAATCGAGCAAGGAAGCCAGAGCCTAACCGACGCAATACTAATAGGAGCTCTAATAGAGGAAAAAGACATAATTGACATAAACAACTTGATAAACGCAACCGAGAATCCAGACATAATACAGGTATTCAGCAACCTAGTCAACGGAAGCGCCCACCACTTGAAGGCGTTTTCAAACGAATACGAACGGATAACAGGAGAACCATACCAGCCACAGCTACTAATACCGGAACAATACGAAGCAACAATCTCTAGTGTGGTAATGGGCCCAGCAAATGCACATGGACCTGCCTGGGGCCAGGACTAATCTCCCCCCATTAGCATATGGTTTTTATTATTAATATAATTAAAATTGTTTAGTTGTTGGTGAGCAATGATGAGTTACAAACTCGGCCTAGCAATCTCCATAATAATAGGAGTACTAGTCGCCACATTCCCGCTCTACGCAGATAATATATTAAGCTACATATGGAACCTAGATACAAGCTCATCCAGCGAAGGATCAGAAACAACTTACTCTCTACAGGGAACAGTAGAAGAAGTCGACAACAATGAATCAATAATAGTAGTAAACGGCGTCGAGATCAAAGTATTAGGCACGTGGATAACACCAAACGGCACAGAGATAGAGTCCAAGACCTACTTGAACTGATTAAACCAGGCGACCAGGTAACAGCAGTATACAGCCAACGTGGAAAATGGGGTTACAAACTCGAGGAAATCACAATAGAATCTACCGGAGAGCATTACGTAAAGTCGTCATAACGAGGAGGTGAGCGATAATGGGAAGAAACGTCATACTTGAGGCGAGAAGAGCAACAGTCATAGTGTTCGTAGCACTGGGACTCATAATACTTATATCAGGCATGATGCTAGAAACAGCTCCCTCAGGGCCTGGGAGCGGAGACGCCATAGCACTAGGCATACCAAAGGAGACTTGAGAAGACATTCATATCTATGCAAGCTTCATAGCTGCTGGAGCCGCAATAATACATGCGTATACTAACTATAGAGGCATACTATATCATCTGGGACTGCTAAGGCTCAAAAGAAGAAAGAAGATTGGCTAAAAACCATGATATATTATCAAAAAATCTTTGGCGCGGGGAAAATAAATGGACTCTCAAACATTCATTTTACTCTCAGCAATAATCGCGTATTTAGGAGCATTTGCAAGCATCTATATCTGCCTATCATTATTCAAGCTAGGAGACGTCATAAAAGACAAAGGCCTAACA